>JAHDIP010000327.1:0-3630 GCA_020630735.1 Saprospiraceae bacterium
TCCAAAATTACCAGTGTCAATCCACTCGGCAGAGATCATACACCAGAAGTCACTTGCTAGCTGTGTTTTTACATACTCGTAAGGAATGTAACCATAGCCACTATCGCCCCAGTCTTCTCCCCAAGAATTTCGAATAATCAGTGTCCCTTTCTTTCTGCTACCATCTATAGGGTTCACAACCACATTCTTGTCATCATATCCTACGATCATTACAGCATGTCCGCCAATCACAGATTCATTAGCAGAAGGGTAAGGAATTTCGCCTGTACTTCTAGTCGTCGGATGAGTTAGAGTACTATAGCAAGTGAAACCCATCATAATAGGGAAGCCTGCAAGGACTTGTTTTTTTATACTTGTCAAGGTATCTATTCCTGATGTGCCAAGTGGATCGAGACGATAGTATGTTAGTGCCTGAAAATTCTGACCATAACTATAGGTAAACGCTGATGGTTCTTCATCGTAGTTATCAGTTTCGTAAGGATAATAAGCTGTAGGCGGTACTCCGAATAGAGCCAATGCTCCCATTGCTGTTCGCATATAAGCGCCTGTATCACCTGTCCAGCCTAACATGTTTCGAGTAGCTTTATACACGAATAATTCAGAGCCATTTATGAATTTTCCGAAGGCTCTTTTTTGAAAATATTCATACATACCTACTGATGAAAACGCTGTACAAGAACCAATAAATCCTTGATCTTTAATTGGGCTACACCAGCGTCGGTTATCCACTTTAGGTGCTAGTTTAAGAGCTTTGCGATTATTGACAACCCCTGCTTTTTTTAGCAGCCCTTGAACCGTTGCTTTTTTACCTTGTGCAGCTACATTTTTGCTAGGTGTATTGGTGTTGATATTGAAATCTCGGATGTCTGGATAATCCTTAATCCAACCTAAATTTTTATTGACTTGTTTCATTTTAAAGAATGTTTAGTAAAAAAGTATTTGGTATTTTGAGGTGTTACGAACAATGACTTTTCAAATCCTTATTACTGTCTAAATTGAAATTTTATTTGTATAAACAAAAGAAGACTTGTATTAATGAACGATTTGAATAAACGAAGTCTTTGATTGAATGTAGGAACGAATATTTTATAATTTGGCATAGACATTTATTGTTTTACTTCTTTATAACTACCTTCTAGTCTTTATTACCAAATTGGTTCATTTTTTTGAAAAATAAGAAGCGTTGTATCAAGGTGTGGCTTGAATAATTGAAGTGTAAACCTATATGTAGGAAGGAAAAGAATTATGATTAATCGTCAAGAGGTAAGGATATTTCTACTTTGGTACCGATGGCCGAGCCTTGCGTATCGAATAAGTCATGGATTTGTACAGCGTAATCTCCTGGGTGAGATTTTCGGATAAGGTCGAGGCGTTCATCAACAATTTGTAAACCTCTAGATTGGTGTGTTCTGCCTCGTTGCTGGTTTAGTATTTTACTTTTTTCTCTGCCTATACCATTGTCTGTAATGGTACATAAAAGGGTATTGTTTTTATTGAAAAAAGATATGGATAATTGCCCTTGCTCTTTTTTATGAAATAGCCCATGCTTGATCGCATTTTCCACAAAAGGTTGTAAGAGCATTGAAGGTACTTCTACATTGTAAATGTCTAAATCATCGGCGACAGTAATAGAATATTCAAAAGGTGTAGTGAAGCGTTCTCGTTCGATTTTCATATAGAGTTCGAGTAGTTCAACCTCTTTTTCGAGAGGGATCATTCCTTCACGGCTATTTTCCAAGATGGTTCTCATAAGTCGTGAAAATTGATTGACGTATTGAATTGCTGCACGAATATCTTTACGAACAATAAATCCATTGACGGTTTGTAAACTATTGAAAATAAAATGAGGATTCATCTGTGAGCGTAGAGCCGACATTTTGTTTTCTGCAATTCTCGTATTGAGGATTTCACGTTCTCGTATTTGGTTGATGCGGTAACGGATTAACAAACCGATGAGAAAAAAAGAGAGTAAACTTACCGAAATGATAAATGGCCATGTTTTATAAAATGGTGGTTTGATCGTCAGTGAAAGTGCTTCTTTTTTTCCAGATGAAAATCCATCTCCATTGATACCTTCTAGTAAAAAAGTATAGTTGCCATAGTTTAAATTTGCATAACGTGCGAAGCCGACTTCGCCTTTGTCTACCTCTACCCAGTCATTATCTATTCCTTTTAGTTTATATCGAATGCGATTGCTTTGAGGATTACTATATTCCTTGTTTACAAATTCAAAAGAAAGGGTGTTTTCTTTGAAAGGCAAGGTCATTTTTTTAAGGAGTGATACATTTTTTTCCTTATAGGCTTCGTCATTAATTTTGAGACTAGTAATACTTGGTTGTGCTGTTATCTCCGATTTCTTTTGCTGAAAATTTGACGCAATGGTAATGCCCTCTGATCCACCAAACCAAAGCTCTCCGTTTTTTCGTTTGTATGAAAGTTGAAAACTATTTGATTGCATTCCATCTGCTAAGCTATATGTTCTAATAGGTTGATCTTTAGAAATGCGTGCTAGTCCTTTTGATGTACAAGCCCATACATTTTCTTGGTTATCGGAGATCAGGCAGTCGATATATTTGTCGGGCAATCCATCTTTTTCGGTGAGCATGACAGAGGGCGCTTGTATGTTATTAGTATTTATTTTGGCAATACCATAGGCAGTTGCTATCCAAATTTCATGATCGCTTTTTTGTAAAAAAGAACTGATCTCACCAGGTATAGCTAATTGTTTTGTGAGTAATAAGCTGTCTTTTATTAAGTCGAAGATTCCAATATTTTCTTGATTATTTCCAATATAAATTCGTTTTTGATTATCTTGAAAAATAGGAATGTAGCCTATGCCTGTTAGTACTTTTTGTAAATAATATTGCTTGCCATTCTTTTTAATAATAAAAACACCTTCTCCTAAGATAGACACTAGAATATCTCCGCTGCTTGGCAATTGATAAATGTCTAAGACTAATTTTTCAATAGGTTTTCTTTCTTTTGAGTAGATCGTTTTGAATTGTTTCGTTTCGGAATTATAATGTAGAAGTCCTTCCATGGTTCCGATCCAAATATCGTTGTTATTATCTTTGAATAGGTTGAAAATTTGTTGACTAGGTAAGGAAGATGATATATTCGTTATTTTTTTCGATTCTTTATCCAATACCAAAAGACCATTTCCTGTGCCGTACCAGAAGTTGCCTTCTTTATCTTCTACGAAAGCTTGATAAACAATCGTTTTTTTATCAGGAGAAAGTTGGTCATTGGGTATAGAGTGAAATTTGTTTTGATGTAAATTAGATACGTAAACGCCATCGTTCATTGTCGATACCCATAGATTTTGATCTTTATCTAAATAGACTTTATCAAAATAATTTTGAGTACTTTCCTTATCTAAAAAACGAATGTTAATTTCAGCAAAGGTTTTGTCATGTTTATTAAAACGATAGATGGCTTTTCTTCTTACTAGTACTAAGAAATGATCATCGTCTTGAGCAATTAGTTCGTGTGCAATTGTATGATTGGTGGGATAGAGGAGCAATTCTTTTGTTTTCCTGTTCCAAAACATAATTCCTTTGTCGGTAGCTAGCCAATAGCTGTCGTTTTCGTCTGGATAGACTTGGTAAATATGGGATGGCCTTTTTGATT
>JAHDIP010000327.1:3730-5824 GCA_020630735.1 Saprospiraceae bacterium
CTAACCCACACAAAATCTTCTGAGTCTCGATAGACATATAGGCTGGCATTATCACTTAATCCCTTCTTTGCATCCAAGTGCTGAAACCATAGCGTATAAGAAGTTTGTGCATTAGCGGGGTTCACTAATGCACAACACAAAATGGATACTATGAGGAATGGTTTCAAATGGTTAAAGTGTTATGGTATAATATTTTGATTAGGATTCAGGTTAGCAAGTATATTTTTTTTGGGTGGTTGTTCTACATGTTTATTTAAACATTCAAAAAAAGAAATAGAGGGAGCGAAAAAGTAGCCGCCTTCTATATATGAGGATATAGGCTCTACGTCAAGTTCCCGAGTATCGTCTTCTCCCCATGTTTTAGGTATATTTATCGTTGTTGTTTTTGTATTCGTAATGGGCTCTTTGCCTCCTTCGTTAGATTGTAACCAATAAAAAATATGTTCGAATTGTTCTTTAATATTACCTTGGAAAGAGATAAAGTGGATTCCTTTATTTTCCTCAGAAGCATAAGAAGTCCCTCTTCTTACTATTCGTCTTTTTTCTGTTTCCTCTTTTCTAGGGTTTGCTTTTCTGATATGAGCATGAAAAGGACATTTATTTCCTTTGGGGTCATCTGAATAGTCGAAATTGTTTTTAGCGATGTCTTTATCGAAAGGAGTATGTAATATACTAGGGTTAACTAATGAATTTATCAAATGTTCTTTTTCAATATCATTCAATTCTGTGCTTGAGGTAAGTTTATCTATAAGTTTTGTCACTTTTTGTTTGTTATTTTTAGCATTTACTTTTTCTGTATTCCCGTCTTCGTTTTGTAAAACGACTGGAGTACCATCTTTAAAACGTCCCATCATGTAAGCTTGTTCTAAGTCGCTTTTATCATTAATTGCCTCTTTATTTATTTTGATTTTCAGATAAGCCATAAAGCTTCCACAACTATTCCAATATTGACCGCTCTTGTCTGGTACTAAAACCAAATTTAGAGGGCTATTGTCTTCATGGTCTTTATTGAAAAATCGGGGGTTACTTATGCCATCCCTAAAATCAAGAGGGTCTGTAATGAAGCCATCAGAATTAAAATTATCATTTCCATACCTTATGACTATATCTTCGCAAAAATCATTAAAATATTTTTTTATCCAAGTTTGATCTTTTTTTTCATTTCCTGTTATCTCTTTTTTTTCATCTCCAAACACAACTATTGGCTTTTCTGACCAAATAAAGCGGATTGCTAAATGGTATTTTTTTCCCAAGTCTTTGACATTCTCATTAATAGGTTTTAGATCACTTACTCCATTAACAAAACAGGACTTTTCATTATTTGTATACGGGCGTATATTTTCTTTGATTCCAAGATATTCGTATCCTGAATGGCTTAGAAAAATAGTTGTTAAGCTTTCTTTGCTTTTACTATTTTTCAATTCCTTAAATTGATCAAGTGCAGAAGTAAGTTTAATAGATTTTATTTTCTTTGCTAATTCAACTTTATTACCATCTTTAAATTTTAAAAAAACAAGTGCAGAATGTTTTCTTTCTTTAGATCTAGAAAGTAAAATTGTTGATTGTACATCTTTTAAAAGTGATCTGTATTTTTTAAAATTGGTAAGTGGTTCATTTAGTAAATCATCTAATTCATAGATGTCGTTTTTTAAGTCTAGATATAAGCGTTTTGATTTATCTGGTCTATTGTAAGGCATAATATTTTTTTGAGTAAGGTTAGTGACTAATATTTTATGCTAGATATTTTCCTGCTGCTGCTTCATTTTTTTGTTCTTGATAATAAGGAGGACAGGGTAAAGCCATTTTTAAACCATCTTTTTCTATAGCCTTACCATCACCATCTGCTGCAACAAGTGCTTTCATGATTTTATTATCAAAAATGACATCTACTTTAGTTAGCTTGTTTGCACTTGCAGCGTCTAGTACTTCATTGATATCTTCTTCATAATATTTAGGTTCTTCAGTTCTGACGTCAGTTATACCATCAGGAAGAGGATCTCCCTTTTTTATTTGTGTAATTTTATTTTGATCAAAATCAGAATGCGCCATGTGTTTTTAATTTTTGAGTTGTTAGAGAATAGTATAAAGTTAGTT
>JAHDIP010000043.1:0-18273 GCA_020630735.1 Saprospiraceae bacterium
TTTTTCGGTCTACCTCTTCTTTTTGGTTCGGCATTAACGGCAGTTTCCGTTTTTACCTTTTTCGGTCTACCTCTTCCATTCGATGCGGACTTTGATTTTTTTAATGCTTCTTTTTTAGCAAATTTTAATTCTCTCTTTAATTCCCGAATACGTTCTTTATTACTTTTTAATTGTGTAGATAAATTAGAATTAAGGGATTCAATACCATCAATAATTGATTGAATTGTTTTTTGTGACACTGCTATTTTCATACGCCATTTTTAATTTTCTAAATAGTTAATTTAACATGCTTTTTAATTAAATTAAATAAAAATTTTATGGAATAATTTATTTAATTTAATGCAATAATATACTTTTTTATAAAAAAAAACAATTTTTGTTGGCATAAGTACTTTATTTACAAGTAATTATCTGGTTTTTTACCTAAAATTAAAATGTTATGGTTTTTATTTAATCTTTTTTTTAAGATTATTTATTACTTTTTTTCCTATTTTATTTATTAATCTTTTTTCTAAGTCAATTCTTTTTTAAGTATTAATGATGTTGCATTTGTGTTGTTATTGCTTGTAAAAAAGAAAGCCTCTTCTCAATATAAGAAGAGGCTTTCTTTTTTATAATAAATTTCTTTTTTATTTCTTGACTATTATTTCGTGAGAGCGAGTTCCAATAGCATCTGAAATTCTATAAAAATAAATATCATTTCCTATATTCTGTAGATTGACGTTTACTTTTTGAGTACCTGCTTCTAGGACACCATTAAAAACATTATTTATTACTTTTCCCGTTTTGTCAACTATATCGACAACAACTTTTCCAGATTCTAAAACCTCAAATTCAATAGTTTGAGATTCAGCGGCAGGATTAGGGAAAGCATTTACAAATCCTTTTTGAGCAGGAGTATCACCTTCAAAGATTAATTCATCCGTAGCGATTTTAACATTAGGATCTAGCAATAAAAAAGCAGCCTTTTTCATCATAGATTTTTCAGCATGACGCTGCATGTGTTTTCCTTCTTTATGTTCCCCATCTGTATGACGGTGTTTTTTATGTTTCTCATGCATTCCTTCAGGCATATCACCTAAATATTTTTGCTTAGTATCTTTAGCAAATTGTTTCCATTCTTTCATAGTAGGTTCCAATTCTTCATGAATGGATTTGATTTCATTTTCATATTTTGAAGCCAAGTTTTTCAATGTAGTTCTTGCCTCATCATTATGTTTAAATGTATGTTTCATTCCTCTATTATGAGGCATCTTTCTAGTTTTCATTTTAAATTTAGAAGCCTTTCCATCTTTTGATTTTCCTTCCATACTAGAAGCTTTTTTACGAGCTTTCATTTCAGCTTTATCTTTTTGAACAAGAGCACGCAATTCATTTATAGTTGTTTTATCATCAGCAGAAATAGAACGGTCTAATTCTGTTCTTTTTTCAATCAGAGTAGGGTAGACCATTTCTTGATAATAGCGTTTCATCTCTAAACGCATACTTTTAAATTTATCTTTGTTTGCTTCTTTATAGTCTTTTCGAGCTTCAAATTTTGCTTTGCGATTTTCTTTTCTTTCTGTTTGTAGAGCGTCAAGTTTTTCTGCTTGTTCCTCTGTAAGTATAGCACGCATTGCTGCTTCTTTTTCAGCTCTAAGCGCTTTCATTTTTTCTCGTTTATCCGTATCTTCACTCTTACGTAAAGCGATCATTTTTTCTTTAGCATCTACATTGATAGATTCTATTTTACTTACCTGATCATCAGTAAGATTTAATTCTTGTTTTAGTTTATCAAAATTAGCTCCTCTTTCGCCTCTTTGCGCAAAAGTGTTTTGCGTGAAAACTAGTAAGACAAAAATTGATAAGATTAATTTTGCATTTGATAGATTCATTATTTATCTATTTTAGTTAAAAAAAACTCTTTACTTGTTAATTGTTCTTAAGACTGTAAAGTTAGGGAATGGTTTAATTATTGAATTAAATATTTATGAAATAATTTACCTTAAATTGAACTATATTTGCTGTATAGTAGTAGAATAGGATGGAAAACTGTGTAAAGTTTTTCTTGTAGAGAGCTGTATAACCAATAAAATTGACACTTTGAACTATATAATATACGACTTAGAAGCTACTTGCTGGCCTGTAAAAACCCCTGAACTTGTTTCTGAGATAATAGAAATTGGTGCATACAAACTCAACAGATACGCCGAGATAGTAGGGGAGTACAATCGATTTGTGAAACCTATTATTAATCCTCATCTTTCTCCTTTTTGTCAGCAATTAACGAGTATCACACAAGTAGAAATAAATACTGCTCGTTCCTTGCCAGATGTTATTGAAGAGTTTCAAGATTGGATTGGCATATATGATGAAGAATATCTGTTATGCTCTTGGGGCAGTTTTGATAAAAAAATGTTAGTCAGAGATTGTGAATTACACGATTTAGACTCTGAATGGGTTCAACCGCATATCAACTTAAAAAGACAGTATCAAGATTTAAAAAGGCTTCATCGACCTTGTGGTTTAAAATCTGCAGTAAAAAGAGAAGGCTTCGAATTTACCGGCATCCACCATAGAGGAATTTCTGATGCGGAGAATCTCGCTAAAATATTTTGTAAACTATTAGATGAATGGCAGCTAGAATGGCAATTCTAGTATCAATTTTTTTTAAAAGACTCAGATAATAAATTTTGCCGATCTTTTACATTATGTTAAATAGAACTTTAAACTGCCCAAATTCGATACTGTATAGCTTTAAAGTTTATTTAATGAATGGACACAGAAGAGGAGATTCTACAGTAAAATGTATTCGTTATGCAGAAACTGTATTGTTTAATAGAAAGGCGAACACCATAAGATCAATTCTAGAATAAAATTACCCGTTAAAATATTCTTCTATAAGCAGTATTCGGCTATGAGCCATTAAACCATAGGCCATGAGAAATGCTGTAAAATTAAGGAATACTTATAATTCCTATAACTTATATTATGTTAAATAGAGTTTTAGCCCTTTCCACTATCCATCATCCATCTGAAAATTTTCAGCTCAGTAATCATTACATTACGTTCTACAAAACAATTCAATTCGAAATAATATTTTGTGTAGACGTAGAATATTTTCTTGCCCAATCATAATTTCAAAAAAAACTTGTCTAATAAAGAAAAGTAAACCCCTACTCCATTAGATAAAATTTTAAACCACTTCACTACGTTTTATTTATCCTGAAGTTATGGAATGATTACTAGGTCATTTAGATTCTACTAATTTTTAGTTTTTTTAAATTACATTTGTGTTCAAAACAAATAGATACCTGATGCGATTATTATACTTTTTTGCAGCCATATTATTTTTAGCCTGTGGAAACTCTACTACTGACCCTTGGGTTAATTGTAAGCATCCTAAACCAAAGGCTATTTTTGATAATAATAACAATGTAAGTAAACAACATTTTGAACTAAAGGGAATGACTGGAACTGAAACAGTTTTGTTTAGAAATGATGTTGAACTTGAACTCATTCAAAGTGGTTGTGAAGATATCAACCAAGAATTTAAATTTAAGGTAAAGGGTAATCATACAGACAAAAGCGCTGAGTTTTGGATAAGAGAAAGTATAAAGCAATTTAGATTTATGTCAGGATTGTCACCCAAATTAGTTCACTTCGGAGATTGGGCTTCGGCTATTGAAGCTAATGCCTTCAAACTAAAACTGGGACAAGAAACAGAGCTAGCTCCAAATATCTATATTAGTATTGATAAAATCGTAAGCTCTGATGTTACTTTATTATTAGTAGTTCTGTCTAATAAGTAATGGTCAAAATACAGAACTTATTATTTGACCATTACTAAATAAAGGATTTCAGGCAGATATACTGAAACCAAAGTGGATTTAATCAAACGGCAGCAACGATAATCTGATAACTGAATATAGAATAAGTAATTTATTTCTGTCCAAGCACTAATAAAATAAAAAATTTAAGGATACCCTATCTTAGGTTACTATTTTCTGTTTTACACTTATGACTAAAATATTTATCTGACGATTTTCAAGGCTTTCTTTTTATAAAAAACCTAAAATGCTTATATTTATGTTAAGATTACTACTACATAAGTATTTGCTTTTATTCTTACCCATAAATTACCAAATAGAAAATTGCTAAGATTTTTTTTCATTAAAAGCATAGTAGTAAACGTAGACAACTATGAAAAGACTGATATTACCACTTTTAGCACTATTATTATTTCTCTGGTTTGCAGTAGGTTCTTATTGGTACACCAATAACTACTGTCAAGGGATTTCCAGACTTTCAATGCCACCTTTATCCATAACTGATGGTAACTTTTTGGCAACAAGCACTGATAACTTTTCTTTCCAAAGAAATGGTCATACGCTTAAAGTACCCACACATTCAGAAAGCGCTTTCAGAAAAATTGGTGTTTATTTGAGTGATAATCCTAACAAAACTATAGACCTTACGGGGATTTATAATGCTGATGAGAGCAACCAAAGTGGTAAAGAAAATTTAGGTAAGGCAAGAGCAGAAGCAGTCAAAAACAAACTTGTTACTTTGGGTGCTATTGCCGATAATATTTCTACTTCTTCGCTTAAAGTAAATAATACTAGGTTTCAAGAAAACACTTTATATGGAGGCGTTTTCTTTACCTTTGATACAAAGGCAGTTGAGCCTTTAGCACAGACAAAAGAAGATAAAGTAGCCCTTGCTCCTGCCGAAGAAATTATTGTAAAAGCTAGACCTCTTAATCTTTATTTCAATTCTAGTAAATATAAACTAGAAATGACTCCTGAATTGAAAATTTATTTTGATGAACTTCAAACCTATCTAAAAGAAGTTAATGATTCAAAAATCATCATAACTGGTCATACTGATAATAAAGGTGATCGAAAACATAATATCAGGATATCTAAATATCGAGCAAGAGCTGTTAGAGATTTTATGATAGAAAATGGTTTTTCTAATAAACGCATAAAAATTGACTACAAAGGGCCTGACGAACCCTTAGTCAGTAATGATACAGAGGAAGGTCGAAGAAAGAATCGACGGGTTGAAGTAAGAATCAATTAAAACATATTACAACTATTTTAAATGTAATTTGGATAAATATGTTTGGTTTTATACTTTTATGGTTATTGTAAACAATCTAGGGGACTATCCCCTACTCTAATCGGAAAACGATAACTTGAACATGTTGCCAGGCTTTGTTTTCGTACTATTTATTAAGTAAATCAATACCACTATGTTGGCTTGTGCTTTACCTATAATTCTGCTAATGCTAGGAGCTACAATTCTTAGTTTTCTTCTTGCTTCAATGTGGAAGCAACTTCAAGTAGATGAAATAGAAATTGAGAACGAAGGTCTAAAATCAACCAATACCAAGCTAGAACAAGAATACAATAGTCTAATCGCTTACTCTAATTCTCTTCATCAGGAAAAAGAACGACTTGTCAATACTCAAAAAGAATTGGGAGATAAAGTACAATCCTTATCGACTTCCTATAAAATATTGCAAAGAGATAATACTACACTTACAGACGAATTTGATACTTTTAAAGCTAGTGTAAGACATTCAGTTAAAGATGCGAAAGCTACTCATGATAAGGTTGCGACAGTTAAGAGCCTTGTTCAGGAGAATGAAAAATTAAAAGCTCAATATGATAAGTTATTAGCTTCTAAAAACCAAGTAGATAAATTATATCTTAGCGAAAAAGAAAAAAACGAACAATTAACTGCAGATCAATTATCAACGAAAAATAGTGTAGACGAAAATTGGGAAAAGCAATATAAAGATCTTAAAATCGAGCTTATAGCACAAAAATCTAAAGTTAATCAGTTACAAAATGCTCAAACTACAGTTACTACTACCATTGATCCTAAAGAAATAGAAAAATTATCTTCGGAGAATGAGGCTTTAAAAAACGAGATTGCTACGATTAAAAGTTCACTAACAGATTATAAATCACGTTACCAAAAATATGTGAAAGACTACCACGAAATGCGTGTAAAGGTTGAACAATTGGAGGAAGTCAAAAGTAAACTTCAACAAGTAGAACCGACGACGGGGATGGCAGAATTAAATATGCTTAGAACGGAAAATAATACCTTACGACTTGAGCTTTCGGCTTTTAAGTCTCAAGTAGCAAGTCCAAAATCAAAGAAAAATAACAAGAGACAAACTGATATCTTACATAGAATAGAACGTAGAAAAAATAGAATCCCTTTTGACAAAATAGGCGTTAGCACAATTGAAGAAAGAGACAACCTCAAACGATTAAAAGGATTAGGTCCTTTCGTAGAAAAGAAGATGAATGCTATTGGTATTTTTTCGTTTCATCAATTAGTCAATTTAAATATCAAAGATCAGAAACAACTGAATGAATTGTTGGAGTTGCCTAAAAATAAATTTCAAAAAGATGAATGGGTAATTCAAGCTAAAAAAATACTTGGTATTAAAGACAGTCCAGAAACTATTCTCGAACGAATAAAGGAGCGCAAAAGCGCCGTCAACTTTAATAGAATAGGAATAGCAAAAACCAAAGATGAATTACAAAAAATAAATGGTGTTGGGCCCTTTATCGAAAAAAAACTAAATGCTATTGAGATTTTTACATTCAAACAAATTGCTAAATTTAACTCAAAAGATATTGCCATCGTAAATGAAGTGATTGAACTCACCCCTGGACATATAGAAGCCGATATGTGGGTAAAACAGGCAAAAGAATTATTGTAGAAGTTAGCCCAAAGCTTAGCTAAAGTCTATAAGCTGGGCTTTTTTGATCCTCTTCAAGAAACTAGTAAAATATTACCTTTTAGTCTATCTATTCTTATCTAATTCCTCTATATTTGCGGCATTATTCCAGCATTGAAAATAAAAAATCACTTATGAAATTTGATATTATTGTTATTGGCTCTGGTCCAGGTGGATATCCTGCTGCTATTCGTTCGGCTCAATTAGGTAAAAAAGTTGCCATTGTAGAACGTGAATCGTTGGGAGGAATTTGCTTGAATTGGGGGTGTATACCTACAAAAGCACTTCTGAAAAGTGCACAAGTCTTCGAATATATTAGCCATGCAGAAGACTATGGCATCAAAGTAGGTTCTGCTAAAGCTAACTTTGGAGAGATGATCAAGCGTAGCCGAGGTGTAGCGGAAGGTATGAGTAAAGGCATTAGTTTTTTGATGCGTAAAAATAAAATTACAGTTATCAATGGCAATGGAAAATTATTGCGAGGTAAAAAAGTAGAAGTGACTGATGATAAAGGAAAGGTAGAAACACACGAAGCTGATCATGTGATTATTGCTACTGGAGGTCGAGCTAGACAGTTACCAAATCTCCCAATCGACGGAAGCAAAATTATTGGTTACCGTAAAGCAATGAGCTTAGAAAAACAGCCGAAGAGTATGGTGATTGTTGGTGCAGGGGCAATTGGTGTAGAGTTCGCTTATTTTTATAATGCTATTGGTACTGATGTTACTGTTGTAGAATTTATGGAACAAGGACTTGTGCCTAGAGAAGATAAAGATATTTCTAAAGAACTCACAAAGATCTTTAAAAAGTCAGGTATCAAGGTTTTAGCAAATACATCTGTAGAAGCTGTAGACACTAAAGGACGAACTTGTGTGGTAAAAACGAAGGATCGTAAAACAGGTAAAGAGGAAGAAATTAAATGTGATGTTGTTTTATCGGCAGTTGGTGTATCTCCAAATACTGAAAATATTGGTTTGGAGGCATTAGGTATTCAGACTGACAGAGGGTTAATAAAAGTGGATGAGTTTTACAAAACGAATGTTGCTGGAATTTATGCTATTGGTGATGTTGTAGCAGGACCGGCTTTAGCCCACGTTGCTACTGCTGAAGGTATTATTTGTGCCGAAAAAATAGCTGGTCATCATCCAGACCCCATAGATTACAACAATATCCCTGGTTGTACTTATTGTAGCCCTGAGATTGCATCTGTTGGTTATACAGAGCAGGCTGCTAAAGATGCTGGCTTTGATATCAAAGTTGGTAAATTTCCTTTTTCTGCTTCTGGAAAAGCAAGTGCGGCTGGAACTAAAAATGGTTTTGTAAAAGTTATTTTTGACGCAAAATATGGCGAGTTTTTAGGCGCTCATATGATCGGTGCTAATGTAACTGAAATGATTGCGGAAGTTGTAGCTGCTAGAAAGCTAGAAACGACGGGCCACGAAATCATTAAAACAGTGCATCCTCATCCAACAATGAGTGAAGCTGTTATGGAAGCCGCCGCAGCTGCTTATGGAGAAGTGATTCATTTGTAGTAACAGAAGGCTTTGACAAAATCTAAAACAAAAGAGGATGATTATTAATTAATCATCCTCTTTTGTTTTTTTAAGACAAATTAAAGTTAATAGATAACTTCAAGATGGGGAATTTATTATTTTAATTTGCCTTATTCCTCTAATATCTTTTTTAACTCATTTAATTTGAGCATACATTCTATTGGTGTCAAACCATTTAAATCTAACTCAGCAAGCATTTTTTTAACTTGTTCAGCTTTGGGATCAGCAGCTTCAAAAATACTAAGCTGCATAGGTTCGGGCATTTGCTTTAGTTTATGCTGAATTTCTTCTTTACTTGCTCCATTGGCATTATCGATAGATTTTTGTTCGAGTTGACCTAATATTTGTGTGGCTCTTTTGACAATGCTTTTGGGCATTCCCGCCAATTTCGCGACATAAATACCAAAACTATGGTTGCTACCACCTTCAATTAGTTTTCGCAAGAAAATCACTTTTTGTCCCAGTTCTTTAGTAGCAATATTAAAGTTTTTAATTCTAGTAAACTTATTAGCCAATTCGTTCAACTCATGATAATGCGTTGCAAACAATGTTTTAGGACGGAAGTCATTGTGATTATGTAAATATTCGGCAATTGACCAAGCAATAGAAATTCCATCATAGGTACTCGTTCCTCGACCTATTTCATCCAATAATATTAAACTTCGATCAGAGACATTATTCATAATACTTGCCGTTTCGTTCATTTCTACCATAAAAGTAGACTCGCCAGAAGAAATATTATCAGAAGCTCCTACCCTAGTAAAAACCTTATCTATTAGACCGATTTTAGCAGCTTTTGCAGGTACAAATGATCCCATTTGAGCCATTAGGCAAATGAGTGCAGTTTGACGAAGTAATGCCGATTTACCTGCCATATTAGGTCCCGTAATCATCATGATTTGTTGTTCTTCATTGTCAAGAAAAACATCATTTGGAACATAAGCTTCGCCTATAGGTAAATGCTGCTCAATAACGGGATGTCTTCCTTCTTTTATGTCAATAACAAAACTATCATCAATTTTGGGATGACAATAATTATTTTTGATGGCAACAGTAGCAAAGGATAAAAGACAATCAAGTTGTGCAATTAATGCAGCATTGAACTGTACAGGTTGGATGTAGTCAGAAATTGTGAAAACGAGTTCTTGAAAAAGCCGATCTTCAAGAGCTAATATTTTTTCTTCGGCACCCAATATTTTTGTTTCTATCTTTTTGAGTTCTTCCGAAATGTAGCGCTCCGATCCCGTAAGGGTCTGTTTGCGTACCCAATTGTCTGGAATTAAGCCCTGATTTTTATATTTATTAGTTACTTCCAAATAATATCCAAAAACATTATTAAATCCGATTTTAAGATTAGCAATACCGGTTTTTTCTGCTTCTCTTTTTTGGATATCAGCTAAAATTTCTTTGCTATTTTTTACAATGTTACGAAGCTCATCAAGTTCTTCATTTTTTCCATCAGCTATCACTCCACCTTTCGATAAATTAACAGGAGGGTCCTCCTTTACGGTTTTTATGATTTCATCACGCAATTTTGGACAAGGGTTTAATCCTTCTGCAATTTTTTGTAAATGCGTATTGCTCGTTTTTTCGAGCAATTTTTGTATTGGCTCCAAAGCAGATAAGGCTTTATTGAGCTGAACCACTTCCCTAGGATTTATTTTTCCTAAAGGCACTTTAGAGATTAACCGTTCTAAGTCTCCGATTAATCGAATATTGTTTTCGATCTCAGTGCTTAGTTCTCGGTGTTCAATAAAGTAAGCAACATTTTTAAGTCTCGACTCTATTGCTTGAGGCACCTTTAAAGGTAAAACAACCCACTTTTTCATAAGACGTGCGCCCATTGGAGAAATGGTTTTATCAAGAATCGAAATAAGAGGAATGCCTGTTTCTTGAGGACTGTAGATGAGTTCTAAATTTCGAATAGTAAAACGATCCAACCAAACATATTTATCTGGTTGAATTCTACTAATTGAATTTATATGCTTTAGGTTTTTGTTTTCAGTAGTATCCAAATAATGGAGCGATGCACCTGCCGCAACTTGAGCCAATTCCATTTCTTCAATACCAAATCCTTTTAAACTTTGAACCTTAAAATGTTCTATTAATTTTTCGTTGGTATAATCTTTCGTAAAGGCCCAGTCGTCTAATGGATAGGTATAAAACTTATCACCAAATTTTTCTTCAAATAACTTTCCCTTTGATTTTGAAAAGATGATTTCTGATGGACTAAAACTTTGTAACAATTTATCGATATGAGAAAGTGATCCTTCACTCACCAATAATTCACCAGTAGAAATATCTAAAAATGAAATACCTGCTCGTTCTTTTTTTGCAAAGCAAACAGATGCAAGATAATTATTGCTTTTATGATCCAATAGTTTGTCGCTAGTAGCGATACCAGGTGTAATAACTTCAGTAACGCCACGTTTAACAATTTTCTTTTCCTTGCTTGGTTTCTCCAATTGTTCACAAATAGCGACTCGAAATCCTGCCCGTACTAATCGAGGTAAATAGAGGTCGAGGGAATGATAGGGAAATCCTGCTAATTCGATATCTGAGCCACCATTATTACGGGCGGTTAAGACAATACCCAATACTTCTGATGCTGTTACAGCATCATCGCTAAAAGTCTCATAAAAATCACCAACACGGAATAATAATATCGAATCTGGATGCTTAGCTTTTACACCGAAGTATTGCTGCATCAATGGCGTGATCTTTTTACTTGTTTTCTCTTTTTTTGCCAAAGTAGTCAACATTTTGATTTATGAGGTTCAAAGATAAGAAATAAGTTCTTAGCCAAATTAAAAACACAATTAAAATAAAAATTTAAAGCATGATGAGATTTGTTGATAATCTTATTGTTGAGAATTTTAAACAACTTCTTTTTAAAAAAGATTAGAAAATGTATCTTTGGCGAAAATTTACGTCAAATAGTTGAATCAACTTATATTTTTAAAATTTCTAAAGACATGATCGAACACTTTTCTAAGCTATCAGAGGAAGAATCAAACCTAATGCTAGATGCTATTCCTTTAATTACAGTCTTAATTGCTGGAGCAGATGGCAAAATTGATAAAGATGAAAAAGAATGGGCAGCTAAAATTACAAAAATTAGAGGCTATTCTGGTCCTGAAGCTTTTACTGCTTATTATGATAAAGTGGGAGCTAATTTTTCTTCTAGACTAGAAGAATTGTTGAACAGCTTACCAAATGATACAGGGGCACGAGAAAGGGTCGTGAATGATGAATTGGCAAAGATAAATGATATTTTGCCGAAGTTGGATCCAAAAGCTGCCTATTATTTCCATAAAAATTTCACCTCTTTTGCCGAGCATGTTGCCAAAGCATCAGGTGGATTTCTTGGATTTGCGAGTATCAGCAGAGAAGAACAACAGTTAATTGGATTACCAATGATTACACCTCCTGCTAAACCAGCAGATTTGGAAGAGGACGAAGAAGTATAATTATTCTAGCTTTTATAAAAAAAATCCCGCAACTAATTTTAGTTGCGGGATTTTTTTTGAGGTAAACTCTATTCTTAGCGGGCAATGATAAACTTCTTTGTATTGATTTCCCCAGAGGTTTTGTAAGTAATGTAATATACACCATTGCTTAAATTATTGAGGTCAATTCTTTTTTCCTTATCGAATGCTGCAATACGTTGTTTCAATTGACCATTGATATGGTATATTTCTGCAAAATCAATTAGTTGATTGCCTGTATCAAAAATTAAATGATCAGTAGCTGGGTTTGGATAAACATTGATACCAGAAGACGATTCGTAATGAAGGTTAGAAAAACCACTAGGATTAAGATTCGCCAATGTTGTAAAAACTGTTTTGGATGTCCAAGTTGTATAAGAACCACTACACTTTGCTTTTAGTTGATACTCATAATCTGTAGAAGGCTCAAGAGGATTAAATGTCTTTTTAGTATCTACACGATAAGAGACATTCCAGTTGGTCGTTCCTACTTTTCGATATCTAATTTTATATTTCTCAGCATCTATCATTGCGTCCCATTTTAGGGTAACATTACTAAAGTCTTCTGGAAAATATTTAATCCAGTCACCTACAGGTTTACTACATTGAGGCATACCTAAAGCTAATTCGAAACTACCTGCTTCACTTACATAGAGAATAGCTCTATTTCTTCCAAAGTCATAATTAACGAATTCTAAGATGCCCGAAGTGGCAACTAAGGGTTCATCGGTATAAAAGTAAATTTCTCCTGGACTACTCGCATAACCAGAAAAAGTTCCTTCTCCTGTTTTCGAAATCGAAACATCCATTCTTGTATCAGTACTTAGTATCGGAGTTCCTTTAAAAGAAAAATAGGTGCCATCTTCCATAAATGCCATTCTAAATTCTTCGTTGTTATCCACAGAAAATACATTGTATAAACCATCGGCTTGAACATTGCCACCTAGGCTACTTACCGCAGCAGGAATATTAACCACCTCTTGGTTAGCTTGAGTAAAAATAATTTCTGTTGATGTAGTGCCATTTACTTCTATCGCATTTACTTGATCATTTATTGCAAGCTCATTTACCATAGGTGCATTTGCACTTTCGTAAGGATAAAGTAAGCTTAAAAATTCTGTATTGCTTACATTATTTTTTTGCACTAAAGTTTTGCTATAATCCCGATAACTATTGTTACCACCTTTTGCATATTCGTCACTAACAGTCGAATAATTACTTGCTCCTCCCCTTGCTTGAATGTGCCCAAGCAGTTCAGAATCACCTCGTTTATAAACTACTCTATTATTGGTGAAATCTGGTGTGCAATTTCCTTCACCAGAATTTGCATCGGCACCAACCAATCCTTTTCCATGTAACTGAAAAGTATAATCATGAGAGCCTGTACTTTCAATGAAGTCAGCAATTACAAAGTAACTATCATTTAGAAAAAGTGTTTTTCGAATCATATTAGCATTTCGCCAGCTACTTCTTATTTCACCATAGTCTATAAAATCACCATCAAAATAATTTTCAATGTATGCTTCATTGTTACTATTCACCCATTCGCTAGAAGGTGCACCAGGTCCGCTGCCATCCACCAGAATAAGATTATGGTCAGTTGCTTTATTCGTGTTACTACTATAAGCAGAACCAGCATAACCAGAATCAAGTGCCAAGACTTCACCATTGAAGTATAACTCAAAGCTAGTTGCATCGGCCTGATGATGAGCTTTGGCTCCATAGAGTGCGGTACCATGTTTGCCGATCAAATGCATGTAGGTAGCAGAAGGATCATTATACGCAGAACGGAAAACTAAATCTCCAGAGATTGGTAGCGCTTGAAATAGTGCTTCATCATAATCTGAATAAGGTGTATTTGTTGCGATAAACTGACTACGAATATGAAAGCTATTATACCCAAATGCATTCGGAATATTATATTCAGGATATCCTGTTAGAGATAATACAGAACCTGCCCAACCTTGTTCAATTTTACTATCATGAATTGCAGGATTAGTACCATTAGGCATACGAATTCGTTTTACCCAATCATAGAGATTATGTATATTTTGATCATACCAAGGATGTCGTATTGATCTTGTTTCGCCCTCATAGGTATAATCATAGGTACCATCTGGCAAGAAATTCCACATGGCTCTGATAAATGGAAAAGCATTTTGAAAACCATACCAGAAGTAGTTTGGTCCCTCGGCATAACCTGCAATCACATCAGGTTCGGAAACTCTAGGCACATTTGTATCATTTCGGAATAATAGATGATCAAAATTCCACATAGCTACATTCATCCATTGTTGTGGTTGGAAGTTCGTATCAGTACTTGTTACATCATTTAAAACGATAGCAGCAAGACCAAGAGCTCCACTCATCATGACTCCATGGTTATTTGGATTGACAGGATAAAACTGTAAATCAGGTAAAAATGGAACAGAGTAAGAGTCAAGCGCCCTCATACAATGGTTACCAGCAAATTCATGTAGAAGCGATTTGGCTGTTGCAAGATCTGCAGGATCAAGGCCTGAACCCAAAAGCAAGTCATAAGCAATCAAATAATTGATTAGTTCTTTAGTTCGAATTTGCCATTCGTCATAAAAAATATAACTATTAGAAATATAGCCCACAGCAGGATTTATACTATTCAATAAATCTCTAGAACGGTCAAGATATTTTAAACTATCAAATGCACTTAAAACGACAATATTATCATTCCCACTATGGTATTTTCGTTTCATATAATAAACAAATGCAGCTTCTTTGGCAATTTGGGAACGAACCGTTCGATCAGAGTCGCTAGAGTTACTTGTAGGTGGATTCTGCTTTGCCATATTCCAAATTTGAGCATAAGCAGATTGTTTTACGGGGTCTGCTAAGGATGCTTGTACATCAGCCAAGTCTTCATTTTGAAGCATTGTTCTAGGAAATGAATAATCCGCATTAGGAGGCGTATAAGCTCCTTGAGCAAATAAACACAACGTAGAAAAAAACAATAGAGTAAGGATAGAAATCTTTTTCATTTCAGTGCATTAATGATTAGGATAAAAAATGGTGGTTTGGGACTTGAGGGTTTTTCGTTGTCTAAAAGTTTTATTGGTAGTTGCTAATTATTGGTAATAAGCAAATCGTGTGAGCCAGAATATCCAATTAACCATACAAATTTACTAAAATTCGGCGAATTTTGTTTTTTTATCTTGAAATAAAAGCAACAATCAAAATATAATACAATATATTTGTATTTTTGAAATGTGTGGAATAGTATTTGGTATTCTATACTGAAACCAAAATGCTTTTCGGAAGACCAAAGGGTTGAATACAGAGTAAATTTAGTTTTTTTGATAAATTATCATTCAATAACCACTAAGTTCCTACCAAATGAAACAACTAAAAATCAGTAAAAGTCGCTTATATGATGCTTTCGGTGAAATAATTTATGCAGTGGCTATTGCAGATGGTGATGTTTCTGAAAAAAAACTTACAACGCTCAAAAATGCTCTTATTGGACACCCCTATGCAGAACAAATATTATGGTCGTTTTGTTATGAAAAAAGTAAAGGAAACAAACTGAATGATGCCTATAAAAGATCAATCCAAACCCTTTTAGACAATGGACCACATATGGATTACGTTTTTTTGTTTGATACCCTACAACAAATAGCGAATACCAATAATAGGATGAATAAAAAAGAAGGTCGAGTTATTTGTTCATTAGAAAAAAGACTAATGGCACATTATAGAGAGCATATCTCTTTTCTCCCCATCAACTAATACCTTGATAGATTTTATCTATAGTGCCATAGCATTTGTCCTGTCACAGGCACGGTTTTTGAATTGTCTTGTATAGGACTATTGTAATCTTTTAGTCAAAAATTAGATACCCCTCATACAATAGTATTTTCAATGTAAACCAAATTTAAAAAAGTTGGAAACAACTTTGTTTTTTTAATTAAGTGCATTGTAAATGAACTTTCATTAGTTTACAATGTATTAAGTATTCCTACAATGAGAAACTATACTTTATTGGGGGCGGCTACTATCTTGCTATTCTTTGCCACATCATGTCAAAAAGACTCCGACCCTACTACTGCATTTGATGCAGAACTCAATCAGCAATTAGAAGCTGCTATCAACGGATCAACTGATGGGAAAAACAGTTTAGTACTTCCTTCGAGTGCCGATTACTCGGCGATACCACAAGATCCATTAAACCCACTTTCTAAAGCAAAAATTGACCTCGGTAAGTTCTTGTATCATGAGACGGGCTTGGGTATTGCATCAGTAAAAGAAGTCGGAAAAGGTACTTACTCTTGCGCATCTTGCCACTTTGCTTCTGCTGGATTTCAGGCAGGTCGTGTGCAAGGTATTGCTGAAGGAGGTATTGGTTTTGGTGTAAATGGAGAAGGTCGAGTAAAGGGAAGCTTATACGAAGGAGATGAGCTAGATGTACAACCATTGCGTACACCAACTGCAATGAATTTAGCCTACCAAAAGAATTTGCTTTGGAATGGTCAATTTGGTGCAACAGGTGTAAACATAGGTACCGATTACGCTTGGGAAGAAGGAACCCCAATAGCTACTAACGAATTGGGGTTTGAAGGTCTAGAAAGTCAAGCGATTGCTGGTCTTGGTGTTCACCGTATGGGCGTAGATCAAGATTTTCTTGATGAAAATGGCTACACAGGTATGTTCGATGCTGCTTTTCCTGATATTTCTTCTGGTGAACGGTATACCTTGAAAAATACGGGATTAGCAATTGCTGCTTATGAACGTACAATACTTTCCAATGAGGCGCCATTCCAAAAATGGTTAAAAGGAGATGAAACAGCAATGACTAGTCAAGAAAAAAGAGGAGCGATTGTGTTTTTTGAAACGGCTAATTGCGTTAGTTGTCATAACGGACCATCACTTAGTAAAATGGAGTTTTATGCTTTAGGTATGGGAGATCTTTATGATTGTCCAGAAGAGATATTTAAAACCACATTGGATGATCCAGCTCACTTGGGTCGTGGTAGTTTTACTAAAAAAGCAGAAGATAATTTTAAATTTAAAGTACCTCAATTATACAATCTAAAAGATAGTCCTTTTTATGGACATGGTTCTAGTTTCAGAACAATAAGAGAGGTCGTAGAATATAAAAATAGCGCCATCAAACAAAAAGGCACAGTACCAAATGGTCAGTTGGCAGAAGAATTTAAGCCACTGAATCTTAGCCCAAATGAAGTAAACGATTTGGTCGCCTTTTTAGAAGATGCCCTGTATGATCCTAACCTTAAACGATTTGAACCAGAAGTATTGCCTTCGGGCAATTGCTTCCCGTTCAATGACCCAATGGCTCGTAACGAATTAGGATGTGACTAATGAAAAAAATCATAACGATTTAGTCTAAAAAAAGCCTGACTGTTTTTCAGTCAGGCTTTTTTTATTTATCATTGTCGTTGAATTCACATCATATGAAAGTAGAATTTTGGGTAATTGGCAAAACGAATACAAGCTATTTAAAAGAAGGTATTCTTGTGTATGAAAAGCGGTTAAAGCATTATCTAAGCTATTCTAGTACAATTATTCCTGATATTAAAAATCCGAAGAACTACTCCCCCACTCAACTAAAAAAGAAAGAAGGCGAATCTGTTTTGGATAAAGTCAAAAAAGAAGATTATTTGGTTTTATTGGACGAAAATGGAAAACATTTTAGCTCTGAAGCATTTGCCAAATTTATGGAACAACAATTCAATCAATCCAAAAAGCGTTTGATATTTTTAGTGGGTGGTGCTTTTGGATTTTCAGACGAAGTATATGCTAGAGCAAATCAAAAAATTGCACTTTCAAAAATGACGTTTTCGCATCAGATGGTTCGTTTATTTTTTGTAGAACAACTTTATCGTGCGATGACGATTTTAAAAAATGAACCCTATCACAATCGTTAAAAAATAAATCATGAGTTTAACAATGATATTGGTTGCCGTTACAGGCATTATATCCTTCCAAGCTTTTAGCAATAGAAGCATGAAAGAAAAATTAATTTTTCATCCTGCTACCGTCAATGAATTTGGCGAGTATCATCGATTTCTAACGAGTGGTTTTATCCATGGAGATATGTATCATTTGTTGATTAATATGTTTGTACTGTGGACTTTTGGTGAAGCAATAGAAAGTTATTTTATTAATGGAGTAAGATTTTACGAAGAAGGAGAAATTATTTCATATGAAGGATTTGGAGATTTACAAGGAAGAATGACTTTTTTGTTTTTATATCTTGGGGCTATTATCGTTGGTTCTATACCTTCTTTTCTTAAGCATAAAAACAATCAATACTACGCTGCTTTAGGAGCATCAGGTGGAACATCAGCAATTGTATTTTCTTTTATTATATTTGATCCTTGGCAGTGGTTTATTTATCCACCATTACCAGCAGCATTATTAGCAGTTGCATTTTTGATATATTCTTCTTACATGGGCAAAAGAGGAGGCGATAATATCGGACACGATGCGCACT
>JAHDIP010000043.1:18373-33126 GCA_020630735.1 Saprospiraceae bacterium
TATTCTTCTTACATGGGCAAAAGAGGAGGCGATAATATCGGACACGATGCGCACTTTTGGGGGGCTGTATTTGGATTTGTTGTTACATTAATTGCCATTACTATTTTCCGACCAGAGCTTTTTGATGTTATTATTACTCGTTTTATGGCTGGACCAACAATGCCTTCATTTTTAGGTGGATAAATAATTTTGACTATATGACCTTTGTTTTATCAAAAGTACTTTACTTTATTATCCAACCAACCAACTGGATTGCCTTTTTATTGCTGTATGGTATTTTTGGTAAAAACAGTTTACGAAAACGAAGGAGTTTTATAGCTGCAACTGTTATTTTTTTATTTTTCACCAACCACTTTATTTTTAATTGTTTTGCGAATTGGTGGGATTATGATGCGCAGCCTGTTGCATCTATAGAGCAAGTGTATGATATCGGCATACTGCTTGGTGGTTATTCCAATTTCAATATCTTGCCACAAGATGACCGACACAATTTTAGTCCAAGAGGTAATCGTTTTACCCATACTTATGAGTTGTATGTTCAGAAAAAAATCAATAAAATTTTATTGACGGGAGGTTCAGGTAATGTATTAGGTGAAAAAGTTAGTGAAGCCAAAATGACTAAAGAATTACTTTTACGTCTAGGCGTACCAGAAGAAGATATAATTGTTGAACCAGATTCTAGAAATACTTATGAAAATGCTGTCTTTACCAAAAGAATATTGGAAAAGGACTATCCGAATGCAACATGCTTATTGATAACATCTGCTTTTCATATGCGTCGTTCGATTGCTTGTTTTAAAAAA
Organism: Saprospiraceae bacterium; assembly: GCA_020630735.1. Classification (GTDB taxonomy): domain Bacteria; phylum Bacteroidota; class Bacteroidia; order Chitinophagales; family Saprospiraceae; genus JAHDIP01. Next base: position 19,177 of record JAHDIP010000043.1, read on the forward strand.
GCTGGTGTCCAATTTAAGCCCTACAGTGTAGACTTTATTGGAGAGCGCATACAAATCCATCCAGAATCTATGATTATACCTGATAAGCATGGATTCTACAATTGGGAATTGCTCATTAAAGAATGGATTGGCTATGTCGTTTACAAATTAAAAGGGTATTTGTGATTTCTTAAAAAACAATTTGATTAATCTTGGAAAGAAGCTGCAAACTGCCTCCATAAAAAATCACTTTTAGGTGTATCTGCTTTTATTGTAATTTCCTCTTTTTTTACAGGATGAACGAAAGTCATACTTCGACTATGTAAATGAATAGACCCATCATCGTTCGGATGTCTAAAACCATATTTTATATCTCCTTTGATTGGGCAATCGATCATGGAAAGCTGCACTCGGATTTGGTGTGAGCGACCTGTATCTGGATTTATTTTTAGTAAACAATAACCATCCATCTGTCCGAGTAATTCGTATGTCAATACCGACTTTTTTGCCTTGCTTGTTCGTTTTCCAATAGTGTCATATGCTTTGGTGACATTTTTGGTATGGTCTTTCAATAGAAAGTGTGTGAGTTTTCCAGTGATATCTTTAGGACGTTCTTTAGTTACAGCCCAATATGTTTTTTTGACTTTTCGTTCCTGAAATAATTTGTTCATACGTGTAAGTGCTTTACTCGTTCTAGCAAAAATGACGACTCCACTTACAGGGCGATCAATACGATGAATTGTACCTAAAAAGACATCACCAGGTTTCTTGTAACGTAACTTGATATACTGTTTCATATATTCGCTCAAAGGCGTATCACCTGTGGCATCTCCTTGTACCAACCATCCAGCAGGTTTGTTGACCGCAATCAAATGATTATCTTCGTAGACAATTTTAATGTTTTTTAAATCTAACATTTGGCAAAAATATAAAAACCTAAGGGATTTAAACCCAATGAGTGATAGATTGTTTATAAAATAAAAAGATAATGAAATTAAGTTTAGGATTTTCACCATGTCCAAATGATACATTCATTTTTGATGCTTTAGTCCATAATAAGATCGATACTGAAGGACTCGAGTTTGAAGTAGTCATGGAAGATGTCGAAGCGTTGAATCAAAAAGCTTTTGAAGGAGTATTAGATGTTACAAAGTTAAGTTATCATGCCTTTGCATATTTGACTGAAAAATATGCTTTGCTACATGCAGGTTCTGCCTTAGGCAACAATTGTGGACCATTACTAATTGCTAAGAAACAACTAAGCGCTGATGAAATCAATAAGGCAATAATTGGAATACCAGGAAAGTATACTACTGCTAACTTTTTATTGAGTCTTGCCTACCCCGCTGCACAACAAAAAAAAGAATTACTTTTTTCTGAAATAGAAAATGCTGTTTTAGAAGGCACCATAAATGCAGGCTTAATCATTCATGAAAATCGATTTACGTATCAAGACAAAGGATTAGTAAAACTCATGGATTTGGGCGAATATTGGGAAAGCACGATGAAAATGCCGATACCACTTGGCGGAATAGTAATCAAAAGATCACTACCAATAGAAATACAGCATAAGTTTAACCGAGTACTGAAACGTAGTGTATGTTTTGCTTTTGAGCATCCAGCATCTAGCAAAGCTTATGTCCGCCAATACGCTCAAGAAATGGATGAACAGGTAATGGAAGATCACATCAAGCTATACGTCAACGACTATTCCATTGATCTGGGAGTACAAGGTAAACGAGCTGTACAACAATTATTTAAGAAGGCAGAAGAAAAAGGAATTATTCAACAAATAAAACACGAAATCTTTGTTTAAATAATGATGGTTGGTAATTTGTTGATTACCAGGTCTTTATTGTTTTTTTATCTAGTTGTTGATTAACGAAAGGAAGGTTATTAAAATTCACTAATAACAATATTTATTCAAGATGGCACATAGATTGTTATACTTATATATGTAAGTTTTGGTTAAAAGAATTGTAAGATTCGTTTTTCAGCCCGTGTTTTACACGGGTCTTTTTTTGCCCATCAGTATTTTCCTTTATTTGATGATGAAACCAAAACAACTTCAATAGTTTTTTAAGATTTTTTGTCTACTAGACTGACCTAATTTAGAGAATATTCGCTCTTTTCATACACTAATAATATATTGACAAAGATAGTTGACAAAAAGCCGATATTTTGTCTGTCATTAAGCAACACTATATTGAAAAATAAATTTATCTTGGCAGCGATTTTAGAAAATTTAACGCTGAAGATGAAATTGTTCTATTAAAAAGAATAGAAGAGTCTTCTTAAAAAACCAACAATTATGATTATTGGGGTACCTAAAGAAATTAAAACGAATGAAAATCGTGTTGCTCTTACTCCTGCTGGTGCTATCGAGTTAGTAAAAAGAGGACATACAGTATATGTTCAGACGAAGGCAGGTGAAGGTAGTGGATTTTCGGACCAAGCCTATAGAGACGCTGGGGCAAAAATTACCAAAAATATTGAATCTACCTACAAAAAGGCAGAAATGATTATTAAGGTAAAAGAGCCTATTAAAACTGAATACAAATTAATTAAGGAAGACCAACTCGTTTTTACTTACTTCCACTTTGCCTCTTACAAGCCACTTACTCAAGCGATGATAAAGAGCAAGTCTATTTGCTTGGCATACGAAACGGTAGAATTACCAGATCGTTCGTTACCATTATTGGTGCCTATGTCTGAAGTTGCTGGAAGAATGGCTATTCAAGAAGGGGCAAAATATTTAGAAAAACCATTTAAAGGTAGAGGTGTTTTATTAGGGGGTGTCCCTGGAGTACCTCCTGCTAAAGTTCTTATACTTGGTGGAGGAATCGTAGGAACTCAAGCTGCAAAAATGGCGGCAGGTCTTGGTGCTCAAGTAACAATATTAGACATCAACCTAAATAGACTGCGGTACTTGGCAGATGTAATGCCGCCAAACGTAACCACACAGTTTTCGAATGAGTATAACATTCGGCAGTTAATACCTGACCACGATCTTATCGTCGGAGCCGTATTAATACCTGGAGCTAAAGCACCTAATCTTATTACAAGAAAGATGCTAAAAGAAATGCGTCCAGGTACGGTATTAGTTGATGTAGCTGTTGATCAAGGAGGATGTATAGAAACTTGTAAGCCAACCACCCACATTGATCCAACATTTATCATAGATGATGTTGTACATTATTGCGTGGCGAATATGCCAGGAGCGGTACCTTATACATCTACCATTGCTTTGACAAATGCGACATTGCCCTATGCTATTCAGTTAGCTGAAAAAGGTTGGAAGAAAGCTTGTCAAGAAAATAATTCTTTGAAGCTTGGATTGAATGTAATAAAAGGAAAAGTTGTATACAAAGGTGTAGCTGATGCATTCAAATTACCATTAGTTGATGTAGATAGCTTTTTGAGCTAATACAATAATATATCGAAGTGTTTAAAAAAGGTTGTAGAGAATATTTTCTACAACCTTTTTTAGTTAAAATCGTATAAAAATTACACAAAAAGAAGAATTTGAAAGCCATGCAGCTATTTTTAAACCACTTCATTATTTAATAGCAGCTATTTTTAATAACTTCGCAATGAAATAGCGTTTCTGTCAAATAATTCCATATGGCTAAAAGGAGTTATTTTATTCCTCTTTTTTATCCTATAAAATTATTTTGACATAAAGAATAACTTTCTTCTTCTCTATACCCACCGATATTTGGTTTAAGCATTATCGCCAATAGCATTTAATGTTTAGCAATCCAAAAAACAGTTCGGTTTCAGTATAAAATAGAAAGCTATAAAAAGACTTTTGTTACATAAATAAAATAGAACTATCATGATGCAAGGAACAATGCTTTCCTCTAAAGACTTAATCGAGTTAGAAGATAAATATGGTGCACATAATTATCATCCTTTACCAGTTGTATTATCAAAAGGTGAAGGTGTCTATGTATGGGATGTAGAAGGCAAAAAATACTTTGACTTTCTCTCTGCTTATTCAGCCGTTAATCAAGGACATTGTCATCCTAGAATAGTAAATGTACTAAAAGAACAAGCAGAAGTACTGACTTTAACTTCTCGTGCTTTCTTCAATAATGTATTGGGTAAATACGAAAAGTATATTACCTCCTATTTTGGGTACGATAAAGTTTTGCCAATGAATACGGGGGTAGAGGGCGTTGAGACGGCACTTAAAATTTGTAGAAAATGGGCTTACGAAGTAAAAGGTATTCCTGTTAATCAAGCGAATATTATTTTTGTTTCAGGTAATTTTCACGGTCGTACAATGGCTGTTATTTCTGGATCGGTAGATCCTTCAAGTACAACAGGATTTGGACCTTATATGCCAGGTATTACAATTATACCTTACAATGATTTAGATGCATTGAAAGAAGCACTTGCTAAACCAAATGTTGCTGGCTTTTTGGTAGAACCTATCCAGGGAGAAGCAGGAGTTGTGGTGCCAGATGATGGCTACCTCAAAAAAGCGAAAGATCTTTGTGCAGAAAACAATGTGCTATTTATTGCTGATGAAGTACAAACTGGAATTGCTCGAACAGGAAAATTATTAGCTACTTGTGGCAACTGTTCTTGTTCTAATGGCTGTGAGAATAAACCAGAAATTAAGCCAGATATTTTGATTCTAGGAAAAGCGATTTCGGGTGGAGTATTTCCTGTCTCTGCTGTATTAGCAAATGACGAAGTGATGATGGCTATCAAACCTGGCGAACACGGTTCTACTTTTGGTGGAAATCCACTAGGTTGTAGAGTAGCTATGGAGGCGTTAGAAGTAGTGAAAGATGAAAAGTTGGCTGAAAATGCTGAAAAGCTAGGGATTGTTTTTAGAAATCGGATGCAGCAGCTTGTCGATAAGTCAGATTTAGTGACTTTAGTACGTGGTAAAGGTCTACTGAATGCTATCGTAATTAATGACTCTGAAGATAGCAGTACTGCTTGGGATATTTGCATGAAGCTTTCCGAAAATGGTTTATTAGCAAAACCTACGCATGGCAATATTATTCGATTTGCACCTCCTTTAGTTATGACAGAAGAGCAAATTAATGAGTGTTGTGATATTATCGAGAATACGATTATAAATTTTAAAGTATCCTAATCGAGTAGAATTACTAAAATAAAAAAACGGCTGAATGGATTTCCATTCAGCCGTTTTTTTATTTTAGTAAACATTATAAATGCCCTTTTACAAGATCTTTACACATGGTGAAATAAAAGGTAGTACCTTTTCCATACTCTGATTTAACCCAGATCTCGCCATTATATTGTTCAACGATTTTCTTGCAAAGTGCAAGACCAATACCTGTACCTTCGTACTCACTTTTGTTATGTAACTTTTTGAAGAGTTGGAATATTTTATCATGAAACTCTTCTTGAACACCAATACCATTATCAGAAACGGCAAACTCCCAACAATCTTCATTTTCAATTGCTGAGATATTCACAATAGGATCAATTTCTTTTTTTCTATATTTAACAGCATTAGAAATTAGATTTTGGAAGAGTTGTTTCATTTTGGTTTTATTTGCCATTATCGTTGGTAAGTTATCAAAATGAACAACTGCATTATTTTCGTTTATAGAACCATCCATGATATTTAGCACCAGATAGGTGGTATCATTTAAATCTACTTCTTCAACTTGATCTTTATTGTTGTTGACACTAGAGTAAGTTAGTAAGTCATCAACTAACCGATTCATATTTTTGACACCAGATAAAATAAACTCTAAATATTCTTTATTGGCCCCATCCAAATCATTCCCAAGGCGTTTGGCCAGTATTTGAGAAAAATTTCCGATAGTTCGAAGAGGCTCTTTGAGATCGTGAGAAGCAATATGAGCAAAATTTTCGAGTTGTAGGTTAGAGTCAATATATTTTTGTAATTGTTTATTTTTAGTGTCTAGTTCTTGAACGGTGTTCTTTATATTCTGTTGAGCTATTTTTGCTTCAGAAATATTACGGACAACAATAAGAACTTCATTATTAGAAATCATATTTATTCGGGCTTCAAAATATTGAATTTCTCCTTCAACGTTTTTTATATCATGTTCAAGTTGCTGTACTAATTTAGTGTCTATCGCTTTTTTTATTAAATGTAATGCTTTATTAGCTACTTCGTTTGGTAAAATTTCAGAAATATTTTTCCCAAGCAAACTTATAGGAGAAGAAAACATTATATTTTTAGTTGCACTAGCAGAGTAATAATAGTCAATAAATTCTCCATGTTTATTTACCCTAAATTTTAGATCAGGGATAGCATTAATAATCGCTTTTTGAAAAGCTTGATTATGCATTAATGTTTCGGCAGCCTTTTTTCGTTCGGTAATATCATTGACGATAACTATGGTATTCTTTTTTGTTCCATTTTTTGAATATAGCGGAGCGACAGATACATTTGCCCAAATAGTAGCGCCAGATTTGTGGACATATCTTTTTTCTATTTCTAAAACATCGAGCTGTTTATCTACTAATTTTTTATTTTCTCTGATATGTCTTTTCAAATCATCTGGATGGGTAATATCGGTCGATTTTAATTTTCTTAGTTCATCATAAGTGTAGCCCAGCATTTTACAAAACTTAGGATTGGCAATGATCGTATTATCTTCATCGTCTATTACCATTCCGACTGGACAATGCTCGAAAAGATGACTAAGTTGCAATTCATTTTTCAAACCTGTACGTTCTCTAATATCAGCCTCCAACTTTCTAGCAATTCGTTCTTGGTAGAGCATAATAATAGATTTGAGTAATTCTATATTTTCGAATGGTTTTACATCCATGAAAATAATATGACCTATCACATTATTATTAGCATCCTTTAATCCTATACCAAGGAAGCTATCAATATTCCAATCGGCTAATGTCTGGTTGGTACAATATTTTTCTTGAATACCTTTTTCATAATAAACCATACCTTTGGTTTCCATGACTTCTATGCAAGGAGAGTTTTCGAGCGGATAGATCACATTTTTTAAGAAATCATCATTAGCCCAAAATGATTTTAGGGTGATTGCATTATCTTTTTTATGAAGTTCTCCTATTCCTACAAAAGGGATGCCTGCTAAACTTGCAATGGTGCTAACAAATGTATCGAAGATAGATTCGTTATCGACTAGACTCATACAAGAAGCAATGGCACTTAACATATTTTCATTTACTGTAAAATTGCTTACCTGATCTATAAAAATTATTGCTCCCATAAAATCAGTGTTTTTATAGAAACCAAGTATTTTTATATTGACATATATTTTTTTGTCATTTTTATTTTGAAAAGAGGTTGTAAAATCTATTTCAGAGTTATTGTTATTTTTGAGTTCATTTAGTCGGTACTCAATATCGCTTTTGTTATTAAAGTTTAGTTCGAAAAACTGTAAATCTTTGTATGAGCTTTCATTTATATTAAAAATGCTTGAAAAAGCCTCATTTGCTTTTACAATGTAAAAATCGGGATCGATGAACAATTTAGGATGCGAAGATGATTGAAAACATTTATCAAAGTAGTTATTATAATTACTCTCTGAAATAACGCTTTTTTTCGCTTTATAACTTGTATTCATTCTAGAAGATTATAGTCAAAAACAGCGGTGTGAAGCACTGCTTTTGTTACATTAAGATGTAAAAAGTGAAAAGGCTAATGAATAATTAAGAGAGGATTCTTCTAAAGTATATTCTGAAATAGCTTTTTATCGTATAAAACTATTTTATTATAAACTTATAAAGAATAATAAAAAATGTATATTTTAGGCATGTAAAGAAAGTCAAAAACCTTACCATTTTTGACAAGACTAAACTTATAAAACCAGAATGTATTGAAAATGTAAATATATGAATACTGAAAAAATAGTTTTTATCCTTGGTTCTTCCCGTTCATTTGGTGATACAAGGAAGATTATAGATTCGATTATGCCCTCCCTAAATGCCGATTTAATAGACCTTAATGACAACCAGATTAGCTACTATGACTATGAACATCGCAATAAAGACGACGATTTTATAGGACTCATTCATCAGATTCTAAACTACAATACGATCGTTTTTGCCACACCAGTATATTGGTATAGCATGAGTGCCATTCTCAAAACCTTTATAGACCGTTTATCAGATTTACTAACGATAGAAAAAGATTTGGGCAGACAGCTACGAGGAAAATCAATGCTTTTGCTTTATTGTAGCTCTGATAACGAAGACTATCCAGAATTCTATATGCCTTTTAAAAGAACGGCAGAATACCTAGGAATGCATTATAAAGGTCATATAAACACTTGGGTTGAAAACGATAAAATAACGATAGAAGTACAAGGGCATATAAATGAATTTATCAATAAATTTGGATAATTTATAGCTCAATGCCTACGTTTAAGCACCTATTAGAACGATTATAAAAAATTAGAGGCTTTACTTTTAGTCTTTCCTTTAAGCCACTGTTAAAGTATCTGTCTTTTTTTTTATAAATTCGCCTCAACTATACTTCAATAATAAGATTTATTCACTTCAAAGTAAAAAGAAGGTATGTTCAGAAAACTATTCTTCATAGCCCTAGTCCTAAGTTATACTGCTACAGTTGGCTTAGCACAACAAACTACCATTTTTTCAGAGGCTAATCTTGCATATAAGCGTGGGATTGAGTTTTATGAAAAAGGCGTATTTGGACTGGCTCAAAAGGAATTTAAAGAGGCACTCGAATTGTTGAAACCAGTAAATCAAGCTGAAGCCGAATTGTTGAGAACAAAAGCAAGACTACACTATGCCAAAAGTGCAGTACGATTAGAGCATCCTGATGGAGAAAAATTAATTCTTGATTTTGCTAGAGCTTATGCTCCAGATCCTTTGGCAAATCAGGCCGTTATAGAAATAGCCAACTATTATTATAATTCACAAGAATATATAAAAGCAGCTTCTCTTTTCTCTAAAGTAGATACATACAACTTATCTAAAGATGAACGATCCGAAATAAAATTTAAAGAAGGCTATTCTTATTTTGTGAAAAAGAAATTTAAACAAGCCAATACTTGTTTTAAGCAAATAAAAGAAATTAAAAATATATACTATTATCCCTCTAATTATTATTACGGAATGACTGCTTTTTTTGATGATAATTATGACGAAGCAGTTAGTAGCTTTCAGCGTGTAGCAAATTCTAAAAAATATAAACCATATATCCCCTACTATGTGTGTCAGATATATTTTGCTCAGAACAAACTCGACAAACTTATCTCGTATGCTGAACCAAAATTGAGTATAAGTGGATTAAAAAACAAAAATGAAATTCATCAACTATTAGGACAGGCTTATTTTGAAAGAGGAGCATATCAGAAAGCATTGCCCCTTCTTGAGCAATATGCTGAACGTTCTAGCAAAATGAGAGAAGAAGATTTTTATCAATTAGGTTATGTGCAGTACAAATCTGGCTTATACAAAAAAGCAGCATCCAACCTTACAGAGTTAAGTCTTATAGATAGCAAACTTGGTCAAAATGCAATGTACATCCTAGCCGATTGTATGATCAAAAATAACGACAAAGCTTCTGCGAGAAATGCCTTCAAGTCGGCAAGCAAAATGAACTATGATGAAACAGTAAAAGCCGAAGCATTATACAACTATGGAAAACTATCTTATGAGTTAAATTATGATCGTGAAGCAATCAATGCTTTACAAATGGTACGTGCTACTTCACCCTATCACCAAGAGGCACAAACGATGCTTAGTGCATTGTTTCTCAATACGCGAGACTACGATAATACGATGAAAATTATAGAAGCAATGCCTAGTAAGACTCCTCAAATAAGAGAGACTTATCAGAAAGTAGCTTACTACAAAGGTGTACAACTTTATAATGATGGAGATACAGAAGGTGCCGAAATATTTTTTAATAAATCTCTTGATGTGCCTATAGATGTTCGAACGAAAGCGCTAGCACTCTATTGGTTGGGTGAAATGGAGTATAAAGAAGAAGAATATACGTCAAGTATCCGAAAGATGGATCAGTTTCTATTAGCAAGCAAAGGCTTGTATCAATTACCAGATCATGCTTCGCCTTTTACAGCAAATTACACACAAGGTTATAACTATCTAAAGCAAAAGAAATACAATGAAGCACTTAGCTACTTTACCAATGCTATAGATGGAATGCGAACCAATAGTAATTCGATTACTGATGCTTATATAAAAAAGAAGGTATATCCAGATGCATTGCTAAGAGCAGGCGATTGTTATTTCAAACAAAACAATTATGCGCCAGCTATTCAATTGTATGACGAAGTGATTAATAATCGTTATGATGGATTTGTTTATGCTTTGTACCAAAAAGCCATTATGGAAGGTCTGAGTGGAAACACAACCAATAAAATTATTGCATTAGAAGATATCGTCAATAAATATAAAGACACTGAATATACAGATGATGCGCTTTTTCAGTTAGGTTCTACTTATTTGGAAATAAATAAATTAAACGATGCAAAATTACCTTTCCGAACATTGACAAAAGATTTTAAGAATTCACCATTACTAAATCCCAGTTTGTTGAAGCTAGGTTTACTTTCTTACAACCAGGGAAATCCAACCGAAGCAATCAAATATTACAAAGAGGTGTTTAAAAATAACCCTGAAGATGTAGATGCGCAAGTTGCACTAGCAGCACTAGAAGAAATTTATGTAGAAGATTTAGGAAAGCCAGATGAGTACCTCGCTTTTGTTGAAAGCTTATCAGGATACGAAGTTGATAATACTGAAAAAGATGATATAAGTTTTAAAGCTGCAGAAACACAATTTGAAAATAGTAATTACGAACGTGCAATTAAAGGCTACAATAATTATTTGAACAAGTATCCGAATGGTCGGAATGCATTGTTAGCTTATTACCATCGTGGAGAATCGTTTGCAGTGCTCAAAAATTATTCTAAAGCCCTACAAGATTATGAAACAGTAATTGGAAAAGGTAATAGTGCCTACTTAGCCAAAGCATTGAGAAAGGCAGCATTGATTACCTATAATGATAATCAAGATTTCGAAAAAGCTTATCAATACTACACCGAACTCGAAAAAGTAGCTACTACAGAAGATCAACAATTTGAAGCACAGTTGGGAGCTTTACGAGCGGGTTATAGAATTGGCAAAGCTGATGCTGTATATGTAATGGCTGAAAAAGTACGTACCAATACTAAAGCAACACAAGACCAAGTCACACAAGCAAATTTTTATTTAGGAAAAATGGCTTTTGATAAGAAGGATTATAACAGAGCTTTGGAAGCGTTTAACCAAGTAGTAAAAAATAGTGATAACGAACAAACTGCTGAAGCTCGCTACTCTATTGCTTATATTTATTATGTCCAACGAGAATTAGAAATTGCACAACAACTCTGTATCAATTCGAATAAAGAAAGTTCTAACTACCCTTACTGGATTGCGAAAAGTGTGATTTTACTAGCAGATATTTTTGCTGAGAAAGGAGATTTATTTAATGCAAGAGCAGCACTCGAGGCACTCATCGAAAATTATGATGAAGATCAAGAACTCGTATCTATCGCAAAAGCGAAACTCGAAAAACTAAATGAACAAGAAAGTGCAGCCAGCAGAATTTCAGAAGAACCTGAAGACGATGAAACTTTAGAAATGGATGAAGAAGGACAGTGATTTGATCAACATTGATCTTTTAATTTTTCTTTTGAACAATTCAATAAAAAACGAATTATGAATTTTAATTGCAAAAATATAGTACTCGCATTAGCTCTTTTAACGCTTCCAATCGTTGCTTTTGCGCAACCCGATTTACCAAGTGAAGAAGTGGAAGTTATTAAAGACTTTGAGGCTCGATTGGAGGAAACCAATAAATTGGATCTAAGCCCTACCCTTCCACCTTTGGATGCAGAGCAAAAAAACTTCAGTTATAGTATTCCTACAAGAACATTGAATGTCGATTATCCTGCGCCTAAGATAAAGCCTTTAGCACAGCGACGAGATAAAATCGAACCTAGCTATAATGGTTATACAAAATTAGGATATGGTTTGCCAGCTTCGCCTTATGGAGAGTTGGGGTACCATTATGATAAAAAAGATTTGTACGATATCGGGTTTCATGCGAAGCACCATTCTGCTAATTATGCAGATTTAGAACACCAGCGATTTTCAGATACGAATGTAGATGTAGATGGAACTTACTATTCAAATTTAGGTTTTGCTGTTGGTGCTAATTTGGGGTTCAGATCTGACGAAGTACACTTTTATGGATACGATCATGAGGCAATAGAATTTACAAGAGATAGTGTTCGGCAGCGATTTAATACTTTTGAAGCAGGTGCTCGATTTTTCAATGGTGTGCGCACGCAGGGAGACATCAATTACGAAATAAGTGTGAATTCTTATTTCCTACGAGAAAAATTTTTGGAAGGAAAAGAAGATGGAGTTGATCTAAAGTTAGAAGTTGTAAAATGGTTTGCAGAAAAGCACTCATTGAATGTAGTTCTACAAGGAGATTTTACAAAATACGTTACGATAAATACTGAACAAAGCCTGAATAATATTTTTGCAAAACCCTCTTTTACCTATCATGGGAATAGTTTTAAAATAAAAGGAGGAGCTAATTTTGCTATGCAAAAAGATTCCTTTTTTATTTTTCCTGATGTAGAAGCTACTGTAAATATTGCTGGGACAAAGTTAGCTGCTTTTGCAGGTTGGAAAGGCGATTTACAAAAGAACAGTTACCGCAATCTTTCGGATGTCAATCCATTTTTACAATCAGAAGTTATTGTTAAAAACACTAGGTATAACCATTATTATGGTGGCTTAAAAGGAAATATAAAATTTGTAGAATATCAAGTACAAGTAGGATTTAAACAAGCCAACGATCTTGCGCTATATCTCAACGATCCTTCCGACTATAAACGCTTTAATGTTATTTATGATAATGTAGATATTTTCAACATTGAAGGAACTGTAGGTCTAAAACCATTGAAAGGATTAGATGTATTAATTACCTTGGGACAAAACGTATACAATCCGGATAATGAAAGTAAAGTTTGGCATCTTCCATCATTAGAAGGAAACATTGCAGCTAAATATTTGACCTTGAAAAAGAAACTACGATTAAAGGGAGAATGCTATATAGCCGATGGCGCTCCATATTTAGATGAAAATTTAAGTCAAGGTAATTTGGGAGCTCTTTTTGATCTAAGCCTTGGGGCTGAATATTTGGTTACGAAAAATATAGGTCTCTTTTTTGATGCCAATAATCTTTTTGCCAATAAACGAGAACGCTGGTATCGTTACCCTAGTTATGGTATTAATATTCTTGGAGGTGTAACAGCTAAATTCTAAAAGATGCCAAAGCCACTTAAAATCGTTCTTGACATAGCTGTTCAGTTTTTTATTATTACAGGATTTTTGTATGCAGCTTATCAACTGTTTGTTGTGTTTGGTAATAAAGAAGGCTCGGCTGTTTTGTTTAATTCTGCTGCTACTATTCCCTTTGAGCAGTTAGTAGCTCGCCGACTTTATGCTTTAGAATTTTGGTTGATATTTACCTGTTACATCGTCTACTTAGGATTTCGAAAAATGCTTTGGGGTTTTGATGAATCTTAAAAAAGAAAGGAATATTCTATGGAAAATTGTAATATTTATAGCCATCAAATTGACTTTGATAAAGTCATACAAATAATTGAAAATATATTACCAAAAGCTAAAGTAGCTATAAATGATGATGGCATACGGAAATCGTTGCTCGCAACAATTAAAGGAGGTTTGTTTGGGAAAACCAAAGTCTTAAAAATTAATTATCGTCAGAGAGAAAACCCATCATATAAATTAGATCAAATAGAATGCGGACTTACTCAGAATCTAATGGGGATGGTTAATTATATACAATCACTTCCTGCTAAGAACGAAGAAGTAAGAAGTAAATTTTTATACAAAGTAATGGCTGTAAATTGTGAAATAGCATTTATGCCAGAGCCTGAAATGACC
>JAHDIP010000044.1 GCA_020630735.1 Saprospiraceae bacterium
AAACTCGGAAAAGCAGGTGCAAAAGCCTAAGTTACAACGATTATCAGATCAAAAAGACACATTAGCAACTATGAATAAAAATGTGTATTTTTGCCAGATATTGATAAAAATTAATACATAGTCATAGATATGACTTCGATACATAAATTTAAGATAGAAGGATTAGAGGGGCAAGAAATAGATTTTGCAACTTTTAAAGGTAAAAAGATCATGGTGGTCAACGTCGCATCTGAATGTGGCTACACCTCTCAATACCAACAATTGCAAGAACTCTACGAAGAGTTTAATCATAAATTGGAGATCGTCGGTATTCCTGCCAATGACTTTGGCGGTCAAGAACCAGGAACAAACAGCGAAATCCAGACGTTTTGTAAAAGAAATTATGGTGTAAGCTTCCCAATGGCTGCAAAAGTCACTGTTTTAGGAGAGCAAGCCCATCCCATTTATAAATGGTTGACAAACAAAACGCAAAATGGAGTGATAGACAGTGAAGTAAAGTGGAATTTTAATAAATTTCTACTTGACGAAGAAGGGTATTTAGTAAGCTATCATCCATCATCTGTAAGCCCAATAGACGAATCGATTCTAAATTGGTTGATGAATTAAACGATATTCCTACCTATCTTATTTTTCAGTAATTAAACACTAAAGGTAAAGCTTAGTGTGTTTCTGAAAGCTAAGAATATGCAATTCAAAGACGTTATTGGTCACGATCATATTAAACAGCAATTCAAAGAAATGATTGCTGCTGATAGGATGCCCCATGCACAGCTTTTTATTGGTCCTCAAGGTTGTGGCAAATTGGCACTCGCTATTGCTTTTGCTCAATATGTACTTTGTGAACAAAAAACAGCTGATGATGCTTGTGGCTCTTGTGCTGCATGTACCAAAGTTGCCAAATTAGCACACCCAGATTTACACTTTTCTTATCCTACAGTGGGTACTAATGTTATTAGTACATCGTTTTTGTCAGAGTGGCGAACGGCTATAGACGAATCGCCTTATTTGAATGTGAACCAATGGTTACAGTCAATAGGTGCAGAAAACAAACAGGGAAACATAAACAAAGGAGAATGTGTTAGTATCATCAAACGGCTTAGCCTTAAAGCCTTTGAAGGTGCTTACAAAATCCTGATTATGTGGCTACCAGAATATTTGGGCAAAGAAGGGAATCGACTATTGAAGTTGATCGAAGAACCACCGGAGCGAACGCTCTTTGTGCTCGTTGCCGAAAACCAGCATTTGATTTTAAATACGATTCTTTCTCGTTGCCAAATTGTAAAAATCAATCAGTTAAATGATGAAGATATTACAACTGCTTTGGTGGAACGAAAAGGGCTAGATCAGTCTACCGCTGAATCTATTGCACATATGGCAAGTGGTGACTTCAACGAGGCATTGAACCTTGCGACGAATAATGAAAATGATAATGCAACGCTGTTTCTTGACTGGATGCGTAAGTGCTATAAAGGAAATGGTGTAGAATTAGTCAAATGGGTCGATAAATTTTCAAAAATTGGTCGTGAAAATCAAAAACATTTTTTAGCCTATGCACTACATTTTATGCGAGAATATATGGTGCTAAAAATGACTGGAAAGTCAGCGATTCGTTTGCAAGACAAGGAATTGTCAACAGCTACAAATTTGACTAAAGTGATTGAATTTGAACAGATCGAGCAAATTACTAGTTTATTTAATGACTGTACATATTATGTAGAACGGAATGCAAATCCGAAAGTATTATTTTTGGATGCATCTATTCAATTGAATAAGATTTTAAAGCAACAAATAGCAGTTCAGTAGAGTTTTGCTATTTAGTTAATCTCAAAAACAAGTGTTGTTTTTTAAGCAACATTCAAAATAAAAGGAAATAAAGATGGGATGTTCAGGTTGTTCAACAGTAGGTAACGGAAAACCCGGAGGATGTCAGAGTAATGGCGGTTGTGCCACTGGCGGTTGTAATCGGATGAATACGTACGACTGGTTAGCAAGTTATGATATATACGAGCCAGAAGCATACAATGTAGTAGAAGTTTCTTTTAAGAACGGTTCGAGAAAATCATTTTATTATAACCACGATTCTAATACGATAACTGGAGATATGGTTGTGGTAGAAGCAGGGGGAGGTTACGATATTGGTCGAGTATCATTATCAGGTGATCTTGTTCGTTTACAAATGAAGAAAAAAAGAGTAAGTGAGGAGTCGTTGGCACATAGTATTATCCGACGTGCAAATGAACGGGATCTTGATCGCTTACATGAGGCTAGAGAAAAAGAGTTTTCTACGATGTTTAAAGCTAGGCAAATTTCTCGAACCCTAGACTTAGAAATGAAAATTGGTGACGTCGAATACCAAGGTGATAAACGTAAAGCCACGTTTTATTACACTGCTGATGGTCGGGTAGATTTCAGAGAACTGATTCGCCATTTTGCAAAAGAATTTAAAGTTAAAATCGAAATGCGCCAGATTGGTGCACGTCAAGAGTCTGCACGTATTGGAGGTATTGGTTCATGTGGTCGTGAGTTGTGTTGCTCAACTTGGTTAACGGACTTTAAGTCTGTTTCTACAACAGCAGCTCGATATCAAAATTTGGCGATCAATCAAACCAAACTTTCTGGACAATGTGGTCGATTAAAATGTTGTCTGAATTATGAATTGGATTCGTACATGGATGCGCTAGAACATTTTCCGAAAAACGGAGAACGGTTACAAACGCAAGCAGGTATGGCAAATTTGGTAAAAACAGATATTTTCAAAGGTTTGATGTATTATATCTACACGAAAAAATCGGAAAAAAGTGGCAAATTTTATGCCTTACCAATAGATCGTGTTAAGGAGATTTTAGCGCTGAATAAAAAAGGAGAATTTCCATTAGAGTTGATGCCTACGAAAACAATGGAAGAGCTTTTGGAAGAAGATTTGATGGATTACGAAGACGTAACTGGTGCTATCGAGTTGCCTGAAGAAGTGCGTAGAAAGAAACGAAGAAAAAAGCGAAAACCTTCGAATAAAGGCGGTAAACAAGGTGGTGGTAAATCGAATACTCCTAAAAAGGATAATACAAAAAAAGACGATTCGAGAAAAGATTCGAACAAACCAACTAGGAATAAAAAACCAAATTCGAACCGAAAGCCTCGACCTCCTAAAGATGCTAACGCAAAAGGAAAACCAGAAAATAAGGCGAATAATAAACCAGAAAATAAAGGGGACAATTCTCCAAAACCCAAAAGCAAAAGTAGAAATAATAGGAATCGAAATCGGAACCGAAATCGCAAACCAAAGGATGCTAATGGTACTCCGAAAGATAATAAACCAAGAGATAATAAGCCACAAGGCAAAACACAAAAAGACAACAAACCATCGGATAATAAGCCGAAGGAATAAAACTTGTCTCCTTTAGCGATTTGAAGATTGGAGTTCTCAAGTTAATATAAAACTGATTTTAAAAAATAGAAATAGATAGTAGAATGAAATATGATCTTACCGTTATAGGCTCTGGCCCTGGAGGTTATGTAGCCGCAATAAGAGGAGCACAATTAGGATTGAAAACAGCTATCATCGAACGATATAATACCCTCGGTGGTACTTGTTTGAATGTAGGTTGTATTCCGTCCAAAGCCTTATTAGATTCATCAGAGCATTACCATAATGCACATGAAAAATTTGCTACTCATGGAATCGAGTTGAAAGACTTGAAGGTGAATATGAAACAAATGATCAAACGTAAAAACGAAGTGGTAAGTGATACCTGCAAAGGGGTAGAGTTTTTGATGAAGAAAAATAAAATCGACGTTTATACTGGCCATGGTTCATTTGTAACGGCTAATAAAATTAGCATTGCAAAATCAGATGGTTCGACTGAAGAAATCGAAACAACGAATACCATCATTGCCACTGGATCAAAACCGGTAACACCTGCTGCTTTCAACTACGATAAAAAACGAGTCATTACTTCTACCGAAGCACTTAACCTTACTAAAGTACCTAAGCGAATGGTTATCATTGGTGGTGGTGTTATTGGTTTGGAGCTAGGCTCTGTTTATGCTCGTTTGGGGACAGAGGTAGAAGTTGTCGAATATATGGATCGCATCATTGCTGGTATGGACAAAGACTGTAGTAAAGAACTACAACGTGCCCTGAAAAAATCAGGAATGAAATTCCACTTAAAACATATGGTCACCGATGTAAAAGCGACAAGCAGAGGCGTAACGGTTAGCTATAAAAAAAGAGATACAGAAGATATTCTAACAACTAAAGCAGATTATTGCTTAGTAGCTATTGGTCGCCGACCGTATACCGACAATTTAGGTTTAGAGAATATCGGCGTGACTAAAGACGACAAAGGACGCATCGAAGTAGATGCACATTTACAAACAAATGTCCCTGGTGTTTATGCTATTGGTGATGTGATTAAGGGAGCGATGCTGGCGCATAAGGCAGAAGAAGAAGGTGTTTTTGTAACAGAAATAATTGCAGGTCAAAAACCTCATATCAATTACAATCTCATTCCTGGAGTTGTATATACTTGGCCAGAAGTTGCTGGAGTTGGACAAACGGAAGGACAGTTGAAAGAAGCTGGTATTCCGTTTAAGGCTGGTAAATTTCCGTTCAAAGCATTAGGGCGTGCGAGAGCAAGTACAGATACAGAAGGTATGGTAAAAGTATTAGCACACCAAGAAACAGACGAAATCTTAGGCGTACACATGGTCGGTCCTCGTACGGCGGATATGATTGCGGAAGCTGTTGCCTTGATGGAGTTCCGTGCATCTGCTGAAGATGCAGCGCGCATGAGCCATGCACATCCGACATATACTGAGGCGTTTAAAGAAGCAGCATTGGCTGCGACAGATAATCGTCCGTTGCATATTTAAAAAAGTGCTGAGACTGCTTCGCTGCGAGAGTAGAGAATATTTTAGCAAAGCTGAAATTGCGAGAAGTCAGATCACTATTAACGTGGTCTGACTTCTCGCAGTCTAAGCTTGCTTAGACGGTCTCACATCTCGCAGCGAAGCGGTCTTTAATACAATTGAAAATATAAATTGATCTTATCTTGTTCCTTCTTTTTCAACAAATAACCTTATCTAATTTTCGAATCTTCTTACTCGTTTTAACTCTTAGTATCACAAGTTGTACCGAAGAGAAAAAAGTAAGTTACCTACATATTTCACACACTCGAATTGATGGCGGAGCTAATCGAGCGATGAAAGAAGTAGAAGCCTTAGATTTTTCGCCTTATGATATGCTTTGGCTAGGTGGCGACATGGCATTGCATAGTTCGAAAGATAGTGCGACTTTAGAATATTTGGACACCATTTTTCAACTCTCTAGTCCGAATACTTTATGGGCATTAGGAAATCACGATTACCATACCAAGCCCGATTTAATCAAAGACTTTACTAAACGACCACGATACTTTAGCCAATATAAAAACGGGATCACTTTTTTTGTACACGATACACAAATCGAAAAATGTAATACAAGTGGTGATCAACTTGCCTTACTAAAATCAGTAACAGATACACTAAAACATTCTAGTCATTTTATTTTTTTACACCACAAATTAATTTGGTTACCTAATCATCCCGAGTTGGGACCAAAGGCAAATGAGATTACGAACTCATCTGTGAATACTTGCTTTCATTGTTTGCATCCAAACAACTTTTATGAAGAAGTTTATCCATTATTAAAGGAAGTTCAGAAGAGAGGAATCCAAGTTATTTGCGTAGCAGGAGATATCGGTTTTAAAGTCAAAAACTTTGAGTACAAAACGAAAGAAGGAATTATATATTTGGCTTCAGGGCTATGGGACAAAACACCTAATCAAGACGTTCTACTGTTTGAGCACGACATTTATTCTAAAAAACTGAAATGGACGTTTTTGTCAATACAAGAACTTTTAAACAAAGAATAAGACTATTCTTTGGGTAAACAATTTAAAAATATAAAAACAAAAATATACATGAAAAAAGTAATCTTTATTCTGCTCACATTTCTTTTAATGCATAGCTCAATATTTAGCCAACCATACGATGTAGAATGGGGGCCTGTTTATAAGAAAGATGGATTAAATTCAACGTTTGATTTAATAGGAATTCAAGAAGATCATTATTATATGCTGATGCATCATAGAAAGAAAGGTAATACTTTATTGAAGTATGATATGAAGCATAAATTAGTATCCAATAAACAATTTGATATCGATTATAAGGATAGAGATATTCTCCAAGTAGGGATACCTAAAATGAAAATGATTGAAACAAAAAACGGAACATTTGGATATATAAATATTCTCGATAAGAAAAAGAAGGAGAAAGTAATATATATGAGTAAGTTTGAAAAGGGAACCTTTTCAGAAATAAAAGAAATATATAACCATTATTATAAAAAGAGAATTAAGATAGTTTCAACTACCTATGATAAAGCAGATAGAGAAAACGATATGGTTGTAAGTTTAGACAGGAATAGGGTTTCTTTTTCTGATGTTGTTACAAATAGAGATGATAATAAAAAAGAAGAAATATCCGTAGCTGTTTTTGATGCAGATATGAATTTGCTTTGGGAAAAGGTACAAGACTTAAAGCACAAAGATAGAAAATTACAAATAAGGCAAACAGTCGTCACAAATGATGGTATTGTATATGTTTTAGGCAAATTATTTGAGAAGAAAAAATCAAAAAGCTTACCTGATTATGATTATAAAATTTTTCAAGTGACTGAAAGTGGAATGAAAGAAATTCCTATTAGTATTGGTAAATCCGTTGCACCTACCGATGCAGGATTGTATTTTCCTGATGGTACTGATGCTGATTTTATTTTAGCAGGTTTTTATTCAGATGATGAACGTAAAAGTGGAATAAAAGGTATTTTTTATGCTTCTGGAAAAGCAGGTAGCGGAGTCAAAAATGCAAAGATTCATAAATTTGATAATACCTTTTTGGAAGATATTGCGAAAAAAAGAGACATCAAAAAAGAAAGAGGGATACGCTTAGATTTTGATATAAAAAACTTTATACAATTTAAAGATAACTCAATAGGCTTTATTGCTGAGAATTATTTTATTACAACTCATTCTACTAGAAACTCTAATGGTACCACGTCAACATACTATCAGTATCATTCTAATGCTTTAATTATTCCAAGATTCACAATGGATGGCGAATTAATAAAGGTTCAAAAAATACCTAAAACATTTAAAAGTTCAATACGAATGAATACTTCCTATACTTTCGCATTAGCAAGCAATAAAGTCTATCTCATGTTTAATGATTATAAAACAAGGAAAGAACGAAGTGGTAAATTAGGAGCAGCAAAATGGCGTTATACAGACCTCGTTGTAATTAACGAAAACGGAGAAATAGAATTTAACGAAACTTTGTTTAATAATAAAGAAATTGATTTAGAATTTGCGCCATACCTTTCAGATTTTTCTGAAGGCAAATTATTGATTGGTAGCATAAAAACTTTCGGATATAACAAATATGCTTTTGGGTTGATTAAGTTATAAAGGCATAGCTAACGAGACTATCTTATAATTTCATTGTATAGGATAGTCTCGTTCTAACTTTTATTTCCTTCCACCACCACTACAATTTCACCTTTCACTTTCTTCGCCGAAAAATGTTTTGCTAACTCTGCCAAACTACCCTTCGCATTTTCCTCATGTAGTTTAGAGAGTTCTCTAGAAACGGCTGCTTGACGATCAGTACCACAATGTTCAGCAAGTTGTTCTAAGCATTTGACCAATCGAAAAGGAGATTCGTATAAGATAAAAGTATGAGGAAGTTCTGCCAAATATTTTAGTCGAGTTTGGCGACCTTTTTTGTGAGGTAAAAAACCTTCAAAATAAAACTTGTCGCAAGGCAAACCAGAATTGACCAGTGCAGGAACAAAAGCAGTAGCGCCTGGTAAACATTGTACAGGAATATCATTTCGCAAGCATTCTCGTACAAGATAAAACCCAGGATCAGAAATAGCAGGTGTTCCTGCATCAGAGATGAGCGCAATGTCTTGTTCTGCTTTTAGGAGTTCGATCAGTTCAGGAGTTGTTCCATGTTCATTGTGCGCATGATGCGAGCGCATAGGCGTACTGATGTCATAGTGTAACAACAGTTTTTTAGAATTACGAGTATCTTCAGCTAAGATTAGGCTGACCTCTTTTAGTATTCGTAAAGCACGAAAGGTAATATCTTCTAAATTGCCTATTGGCGTAGGAACAATGTATAGCATTTACTCAGCTGCTTTGATAGAGTACGTATAATTCTCCATGATCATATTACTCAATAATTTTTTGCAAGCTGTTTCGACCTTTTCATTGGCAGCTGCTTCAGAGTCTGCTTCGAGTGTCATCTGAATATGCTTTCCGATACGTACATCCTCTACACCGTTAAGGTCTAAGTTTTTCATATTATTAGCCACTGTTTTTCCCTGAGGATCTAATAATTTTTTGTGAGGCATTACATCAATTTCTGCAATAAATTTCATTTGTCTATATTTATTTTTCTGATGATTAATTTTAAATGATATTCTAAGAGCTTCTCGATCTCTAAGTCGCCGTCTTTTTACTCAACAAATGTTTAATAATAGAAAAAAGAACATAAGTAAAAATGATTAAGGAAAAAGCCGCTTCTTTAAAAATCAATAAAAAAACAATCGCTAAAGCCGTAAAGATAAAACGGATCTCATTACCAGCCCATTTTAAGCCCTTAAATTTTAAATTAAACATCGGCAATTCTGATACCATCAAATACGAGAATATAAAAATAACAGGATACAAAAAGTAAGGACTCGATACCCACTCTCGCATTCCAAAAGAATCATAATGATAAATCAGCATTAAGCCAACGATAAATCCTGTACATGAAGGAGTCGGCAAACCAATAAATTCTTCAGATTGACGAGTATCTAAATTGAATCGAGCAAGTCGTAAACCTGCCATTACCGAAACAATAAATCCTGGAAGTGCATAATAATTGATCTCAGTAGAAGTCAAACCATTGATACCACTTTTGGATAAAAGCATATACAATATAGTTCCTGGTACTACTCCAAAGGTCACCATATCTGCCAAAGAGTCCAATTCTTTTCCTAATTCAGAGTGTACATTGAGCGATCGGGCGATCATTCCATCCGAATAATCTGCAATAACACCAACTAAGACAAATATAAAAGCAGTAGGAAAATGCCCATATAGTACAGATACAACAGCACATGATCCGAAGAACAAATTAAAGAGGGTTATAATATTAGGGATGTTTTTCTTCATAATACTCTTCTAGCTTGCTTTTTTTATGTAAAAGTAGTATTTTTTTTATCTTTTCTGCTGCCAAAAAAGCCAGTACATTGTAAATTAAGAATAACAGGAAATGTTTTTGTATCTACGGGTATTCGGTTATCTGATCATTAATGGTTGCTATCTTTTGATTTTCAGTAACTTTAGCCGTTCGGTAATCCGAAAACTGTATTGATTTCAGTATATCATGAACTCCTGAAAATCGTTTCGCCCTAATTTGGCATTTTGAACAGCATAGGGATTAAGTATATTAAATCCCCCTTACTGCCTAAAATTGTATCCAAAGGCGAAATTGTCGTTAACTTCACCTTTGAAGCAACACTTTTCTACTGTTCAAAACGTTTAATTAGAGACTAGTATTAAACATTTTATTAGCTCCAAACATTAAATACTTGATGTGATTAAAGAATGTGTTTTAGATAAAGAAGACAAAGCAAAAACAATATGACAAAATTGAATTATATAAGATACTGTACCATTTGTTTACTCCTCTCTGTCTGTCATATCCTGACAGCGCAGCCAAGCAATGACGATTGTGAAAATGCTATAGAAATTATAGATGTAGCCAATAGTTGCTCAGATGTAGCGGCCTATACCAACATCAATGCAACAGATTCAGGCTATGGAGGTGCCACTTGTTTTGCGAATGCCTCTAATGATGTTTGGTTTTCCTTTACAGCAATTGCAACCGATGCGACTATTACGATTAATGGAAATCAATTTTTAGGAGGCGGAGGATCGCTTTCCAATCCTGAAGTTGCTCTATATGATGGTGTTTGTGGAGGAACAATTAATGAGTTTGAATGTGCTTCAGATGCTGTAGGCAATAATGTCATCGAATTATATAAAGGAGGTTTGATTCCAGGAACAGTTTACTTCATTCGAGTACAGGGGCGGAATGGTTCAGAGGGGACATTCCAATTATGTATTAATAATTATTTCCCACCTGTTAATCCAGGTTCAGATTGTCCAGATGCATCGATACTTTGTGATAAGTCGCCTTTTGTAGTACAAGCAGTAAATGGCGCAGGATTGAATAATGATGAAGCTAGTGGTACCTGCTTAGGTGGCCTTGGTCAAGCATCAGAATCTAATTCGACTTGGTTTTCGTGGACAGCGGCTACTTCTGGATCGCTGACCTTTACATTAACGCCCCTTAGCCCACCAGATGATTTGGATTTTGTAGTATATGAATTGCCAAATGGAGTGAGCAATTGTTCAGGCAAAATGGATTTACGTTGTATGGCTTCTGGTGATAATGTTTTTCCAAGTCCTTGTATGGGCCCAACAGGTTTAGCGAATGGAGAAATTGATGTTTCGGAACCAGCAGGTTGTAATAATCCTACTCAAAATAGTTTTTTAGCTCCAATAGATATGGTGGCTGGTCGAAGTTATGCTTTAGTGGTTAATAACTTTACTTCTGCCAATAATGGATTTTCCATTGAGTTTGGAGGAACAGGAGAATTCCTCGGCCCTGAAGCCGCTTTTACGACCAATGACCCGAATAATAGCGTTTGCTATGGTGACCCGATTAGCTTTACAGATGCTTCTACATTTGCGCTCGGTTCTATTGTTGGTTGGTCTTGGGGATTTGGAGTAGGGGCTACACCTTCTAATGCCACAGGTCCAGGACCACACGCTGTTACTTGGGACTCACCTGGAGTGAAAACAGTTATTCTAACTGTAGAAAGTGATCTTGGTTGTATTGTAGTTGAAACAGGGACTATAATTGTCGAACAATGTTGCAATGATGAAAATGCGATGACAATTACCGAAACAATAGACGATGTGCTTTGTGCTAATATTTTTGAAGGTGCTATAGATTTGAATGTTGATAGTAATGTTCCTCCTTATACATATGAATGGAGTACAGGCTCTACCAATTCATCTATTAATAACTTGGAATCAGGTGAGTACATGGTGACGATCACCAATGATGCTGCTTGCGATACTGTTTTAACATTTACAGTAGATAGCCCTCCACCTATTCTGATTGATACATTGATAACCATGCCTACTTGTGATGGAGGTCAAGATGGTGCAGTTACGCTAAATGTATCAGGTGGAGTAGCGCCTTATGATTTCGATTGGATTAATCCTGGAATAGGAACCGTAAGTGGCAATACATTATCTAATGTGCCAATTGGCGACTATAATGTTGTTGTAACAGATGCTAATAATTGTGTTGAAAATCTAACGATTGAAGTACGAGAATTAGAACTCATATTAGATCCTACGGTACAAGCAATCATTCAACCTTCTTGTTTTGGTTTTTCAGATGGTTCTATTTTATTGATTGTTGCGAATGGTTTACCTCCATATCAGTTTGATTGGAATGATGGCAATGGGTATGTGTCTGATAATTCTATTGATAATATTGCTGCAGGAACCTTTACCATAAATGTTTTGGATGCCAATAACTGTACTGGACAATTTGATCTAGTTGTAGATCAACCTACGCCGTTAGCACTTATTGTCGATCCAACCAATAGTAGTTGTTTCAATGCAGATGATGGTGTAGCCTTTGCAAATATATCAGGAGGTGTTGGAAATTATACTTACACTTGGAACAATGGACAAACGACACAATCTGCAGTCGATCTTGCTCCAGGAGATTACTTTGTCACTGTACTAGATGGAAATGGTTGTGTAATAGAAGGCAATACAAGTACGATAGAACCACCAGAGTTATTTATTGATGTGGTGCGAGTAGAAGATGTTGTATGCTTTGGTGATGAAACAGGAACGATTAGTGTTATTGGCTCTGGAGGCACACCAGACTACGAATATAGTGTTGATGGTTTTACGTTTCAAACAGATACAACTTTTACTAATTTAGGAGCTGGTACTTATATCTTAACAGCAATGGATGCGATGGGGTGTTTAGATTCTACCACAGCTACCATTTCTCAACCTCTAGAATTAATCGTCGATGCAGGAGAAGATCAAACGGTAGATTTGGGCTATTCAGTAGAACTTCCGACCATTATAAGTCCACCATTTACTCCTGTAGATTATGCTTGGGTGCCTGGCGAAAACTCGTTGGACTGTACCGATTGTCCTCGACCAACAGCTACGCCGCCTAATACGACAACTTATGAAGTAACGGTTACGGATCAACTTGGATGTACAGATACAGATCAAGTAACAGTGAATGTGGTTAAAAATAGACCAATCTATATTCCGAATGCTTTTTCACCTAATGCTGATGGATTCAATGACTTTTTTACAGCATATGGTGGTCCTGCGGCAAGACAAATAAAACTACTTCGAATTTTTAGTCGTTGGGGCGATTTTCTATTTGAAACAACAGATATTGATTTAAATAATGAGCAGCTTGGTTGGAATGGTATTTATAGAGGCAAACCAGTAGAATCGGGTGTATATGCCTACTATATAGAAATCGAATTTATAGATAACGAAGTAGTTCCTTTTTCTGGCGATATAACAATTATAAAGTAAATGCAAATAAAGCAACTTTTAGGACTAATACTAAGTATAGTATTTATAGTAGGGTGCGAAAATGATTTGACAGAAATACAAAAAGTAATTACAGAAGAAGAAGTTGGGACAGAACAAGCTTTTGACGTCGAAATGTTGTACAGCGATTCGGCACAAGTTCGAGTACGGATAAAAGGCCCCACTTTAATTCGGCATTTAGATAAAAAAGACCCTAGAGAAGAATTTCCAGAAGGCGTTCAAGTAGATTTTTTTGGCCCTCGTAATACTCCTCAAAGTGTTTTGACTGCCAAGTATGCTATTCGGCACCAGAGGAAAAATGAAGTTTTTGTTCGTGATAGCGTCGTATGGGAAAGTAAAAATCAAGAACGACTAGAAACAGAAGAACTAATTTGGGATGATCGAAACCAACGGGTGTACTCCAATAAATTTGTAACGATTCGTAAGCCTGAAGAAGTTATTTATGGTTATGGCTTTGAAGCTACACAGGATTTTACCCATTGGAAAATAAAAGCGATAGAAGGTCGACTCAAAGTAGATGGGCTAAAGGACGAATTTAAAAACTAATTTTTTTATAAATATTAAATAAAAGAGTTATTTTAATATAACTTTGCTTATTCATCTATAGCTTAAACATTACGATAAAAAGCAAATGCTTATAGCACTCATCATCCTATTTTTAATACTTTCAGCTTTGTTCTCTGGAACAGAAATTGCGTTTATTTCAGCAAGTAAGTTGAGGGTAGAGTTAGACCGAGACAAAGGTTCGCGTCAAGGAGCAATTTTAGCTGGTTTTTTTGCCAAACCAGCAGATTTTTTAGGAACTATGCTTGTAGGCAACAATATCGCTTTAGTCGTATTTACTTATCTAATGACTCAATTATTAGCTCCATATATTGAGCCATATGTAGCAAGCGAATTGCTGCGCTTATTATTGAGTACGATTGTTATTACCATTGTTGTTCTTATTTTTGGAGAGTTTTTTCCAAAAACATTCTTCCGATTATATGCCAATGAGTTACTTTATTTTTTGGCCTTTCCTTTGGCCTTTTTAAAGTTTATCTTAGCCATTCCCGCAGGGCTAATGACAAAACTATCTAACTTCTTATTACGACTTGTCTTAAAAACACCCGTTGAAAATGTAGAGCAAGTTTTTACTCGTTTAGATTTAGAAACCTTTATTAAAGATACTCGTGTAGAAGATTCAACGGAAGAAATTGATACAACACTCTTTGAAAAGGCACTTTACTTGAAGCAAACGAAGGTAAAAGAATGTATGGTGCCACGTACAGAAATAGAAGAAGTCGATGTTAGTGCTACAATTCAAGACTTAAAAGACAAATTTCAAGAATCAAATCATTCTAGACTAATCGTAACAAAAGACGATATAGATAATGTATTGGGATACGTACATCATTTGCAGATGCTCGAAGAACCGAAAGGCATAGAGGAGATGATTTTAACTATTCCTATTGTACCTGAGGTTATGAGAGTACATGATCTAATGAATCGGTTGATAAAAGATCGAATCAATATAGCTTGTGTAGTTGATGAATATGGTGGTACTGCGGGTATCATCACCTTAGAAGATATTTTGGAAGAAATTTTTGGGGAAATCGAAGACGAACACGACCAAGAAGAATATGTAGAAGTGCAAGTGTCTGAAGAAGAGTTTATTTTTTCTGGGCGTTTAGAAATAGATTACCTCAATGAAAAATACGAAGCGCTAAACTTTCCAGATGGAGAATATACTACTCTGTCAGGTTATTTAGTAATGACAACAGAAACCATTCCTAAACAAAATGCGGAAATTGAATTGGAGGGATACCGCTTTATTTTAGAATTAGTAAGTGATACTAAAATTGAAACTGTTCGAGTGCTTAAACTAGAAGAAGAACAAGTCTAATGAAGAAATGGTTTACTGACATATTCTATTCTTTTCCTATTCAGTTAGTAATATTACACCTTCGAAATAATTTATTACTAATTGGTCTGTGGCTGTTGATCGCATTATTAATGACGGGCACAGTGGCGAAGCTATATGGTATTCGATATCTGTTTATTACACCTGAATATTTGGGCGAAGTTAACTTTTGGAGTTACTTTTTTGTTGGCTTTGCTTTTGGTGGTTTTTTAATGACTTGGAATCTGACTACCTATTTACTCGATGCGCATCATTTCCCCTTTTTAGCTTCTTTGGAACGACCCTTTACAAAATTTTGCCTAAATAATTTTATCGTTCCTCTGGTATTTATTACTGTTTATTTTGGATATACAATTCACTTTTCGTGGTATTATGAGTACTGGGATGCTAGTGTCATTTTTCAAAACTGTTTAGGCTTCTTTTTTGGATGCATTACATTGTTGATGTTATCCTCGATTTATTTTTACTACACGAATAAAGATATTCTTAGTTTTCTGAAAATTAAAAAGAAAGCGCCGAATATGGTTGGAAAAATAGCTCCAGGTCGTAGAGTGCCTACTGTGCAAAAATTAAAATCTGGTGAACGGCATTGGCGAGTCGATACCTACCTTAACGAGTCTCTCCGACCTCGAATCGTACGAAGTGTAGCACACTATGACAATAGTATCTTACTAAGTGTTTTCAAACAAAATCACGTTAATGCTTTGATCGTACAACTATTCGGGTTGGTCGTATTGATCATTTTGGGCTTATTGATAGACATCCCTTTTTTTATAATTCCTGCAGGAGGTAGCCTGTTTATTTTTGCTAGCGTTTTAGTGGCAATAACTGGCGCAGTGACGTATTGGTTTCACCGTTGGCGGATTTCGATTATGGTTTTGTTTTTAATTTGTATCAATTTCATTACCCGCTTTGATCTGTTTAGCCATAAAAATAAAGGCTATGGAATGGACTATACTCAAGAGTTGGTCAAATATAATTATCAAGCACTAAATGATCAATGTATGCCTGATATTGTGAATGAGGATAAGGCTAATACCATAAATATACTTAACAACTGGCGTAAAAAATTCGGTAAAAAAAAATTAGACAAACCTAAAATGGTCGTCTTTTGTACAAGTGGTGGTGGAATGAAAGCTACTGTTTGGGCAATGCAAGTGATGCAACAAGCAGATAGCCTTTTAAATGGAGATTTGTTTAAACATACTACCCTTATTACTGGAGCTTCTGGTGGTTTGATGGGAGCAGCTTATTTTAGAGAACTAAAACTTCAACAAGATCAAGGAAGTTTGAATGATATTTATCATCCTAAATATGTGGATAAAATTTCTGGTGATTTACTAAATTCTTTAGCCTTTACAATCGTCTCCAACGATCTCTTTTTGCCTTGGATGGAATTTGAATCAGGTGGTTACATTTATCGAAAAGATAGAGGTTATATTTTTGAAAAACAGCTGAATGAAAATACGAATAATGTTTTTAATAAAACACTCGGCGACTATAAAGCACCAGAATCAGATGCTACTATTCCATTACTTTTAGTAACACCATCCATCGTCAATGATGGTCGTCGATTGGTGATTTCACCTCAAGGTGTTTCGTATATGACTACGGCACCAATAGGCGTTGAAAAACGAAATGAAGTCGAAATAGATGCAGTAGATTTTGGTCGTTTATTTGCAAATCAGCGAGCTGATAATTTACGGTTTACTACTGCCTTACGAATGAATGCAACTTACCCATATATCCTTCCAAATGTATACCTACCTAGCGAGCCAAATCTCGAAGTTATGGATGCTGGTTTTAGAGATAATTATGGCATAATGTCCGCTACACGATTTATTCACGTTTTTAAAGATTGGATATTGAACAATACTAGTGGCGTGGTGTTAATTCAAGTAGCAGGTGGCGAACGATTAGAAGAAATTAGTTCAAGCGATGATAGTGGTATTATTGAGTCTTTTTTCAATCCTTTGGGTATCGCAGGGCAAATCTTGCAGCTCCAAGATTTTGAACACGATAATAGCTTAGGACTCTTGTATGATTTGCTTGGCAAAGATAATTTTGATGTTGTCCGATTTACATACGAACCAAGTAATCAAAATGAAATTGCTTCTATGACCTTCCATCTCACTAAACGAGAGAAGAATGATATTCTTGAAGCATTTTATTTAGAAAAAAATCAAAAAAGTTTTAGACAGTTGAAACGGATATTATATAACGCGAAGTAAAATTGCGTTATTTATAACCTAGTAGTTTGAGGTTCGACTGATAGGTTAACTCTAAGTGTACTGTCTTCAATTTAGAAATATTTTTCACGTTATGAAATGGACCAAAAGAATTGCGAACTAAGTAGCGGGAAGCTCGGACAAATACTAAAGCATAGGCTTGATTCGGGGATCAAAAAGCATAGAGTTTTTTTGTTCTATATTTTTGCCTTCTTTTCATCGATGAAAATCGAAGATTCATGAACACCAAAGATGATAAGAAGTGAACTAAAAGAAGGATGCCGTGGCAAATACTAAACAATAGCTCCTGATATTTTGATTTAGATTAGGCCTCAAGCAAGTCCTCTTAAGTTGACAGACTTATATTCGAGTGATCCTATCTGCATAATTTACAATTTGGTTTTGAAAAGATTTAATATAAACTATAATGAAAAAGATAAAAAAAGAGGTAGTAGACCAAAGCATGAACTATGCTGCCTACCGTCAACTCATCGATGATTTGTTTGCCGAAAATAAAACGACAGGCGATAATCATAGCGAAGCTTTTTTGCACTATACTAAAATGAATATTGCAAGAATGAACCGCTTGGATAAAACAACTCGACTGACAAAAGAAAGTATTGTGAACATAATGCATATCGAACGACCTTTAATCTGGTTGGTGTTGACAGAAGCGTGGTGTGGCGATGCTGCTCAAATTTTACCTGTCATGAATAAGTTGGCAAATGAAAATGAACACATTGAATTAAGAATGATATTGAGAGATGAACACCTCGGTATCATGGATGCTTTTTTGACAAACGGTGGTCGATCTATTCCAAAACTAATTTGCTTGGATGCTGAAACTTTAGATGTACTCGGCTCTTGGGGACCACGTCCTGAAGAAGTTCAAGAAAAAGTTATGACACTAAAAAAAGAACTGGCAACGGTAACAGATGATGATCAACGAAAAGCGAAAAATGAGGAAGCAAAAAAAGATATTCAATTGTGGTATGCGAAAGATAAAACCAAAAGTATTCAGAAAGAATTATTAGAGACGATAGAGGAATTATTAGCAATACAAAGGATTGACAAATAATTATACCTATCGATATTGGGCTGTCGATCATCATCGGTAGCTAACCTTTGATTCTCAGTAGCTTTAATCGTTTTACAATCCCAAAATTTTGGTTTCAATATAAAGTTGATGTAAAGAATTAAATAGCATAACGACAGTTATTATTTAAGCATTTGCTTCAGGGACTGCTCTATCTTCAATATTCAGATAACGTTCTATTTCTTGTTCCAAATATTTTGCTTTGGAGAGGGTATTAACGGTTATAAGTTTTTCATGCTTTTGTCCTTCGATACTATTAATAATCATATAAATGCTATAATAACCAGACCCATCTGTAGCGTGTTTAAGGTACAATTGATCAATTTCATCAGCATCATAGGATTTATCTTTTTTGAGATTTTTTGGGCGAGATTGAATATTTAAAAATTTATCATTGATATGGATAAAGGTTTTGTTCTCAGAAGAATTAATCCCTTTATAAATGAAGTATACTGCAATTGATGACAAAATGATAGGGACAGATAGATGTAAATTTTTTTCACCAAAAAAGTAAATGAATGTAAGGAAAAGAGCAGCTAAAGGAAAGATCATGAGCCCGAAAGCAACGAAACCTTGTATATGTTGCTGAACAGTTATATCTAAATCATCTTTAAAATAGAACAAATCAATACCTTCAGGTCTTAAGATTTCTTGCTTCATTTCCTTTTTAGTCTTCACATCTTCGACCTCTTCCTCAATAGAGAAAATAACATTACAGCTACTGCACTTCGCTATACTATTTTGAAGATTTAAGTTGTCAGCTTCTACTTCATTCGTACAAGAAGGACAAGAGACTTTCTTGAAGGTTTTAGGAAAATCTTTTTTTATTTTCTTAAGTTCTAACTTTTCAGCAGGTTTATATTGTTCTTTTGGTTCTTCCATCATATTAATAAATATAGTGAATATATAAGAGAAATAAGGCAAATTAAAGATAAAACCAAGTTGGGGAATTTATTATTTTAATTTGCCTAAAATGGTAATTAGATGAAAAGGTTGACTAATAAAAAATCATGTTAATGCATAATCAGAACTTTACCTTTCGATTCTATATCACCATTTTTGATGTAATAGTAGTATACTCCGTTGCTCAAAGAAGAAGTATCTATTGTTTGGTCTACAGGACCTGTACCTTCCCATTTGTATTCACCAATGCGTTGACCAACAGCATTGTAAAAAAGTATAGAGGCATTGCCCTGCATTGAACCAAAATTAATAGTGAGTTGATCATTTGCAGGATTAGGATAAACGTTTATATGTTCTTTAGATGCAAAGTAAACATCTTCTTCTTGGGAGTAGACAATAGCACTATTATTACTAACTATTTTTAAGCGATAGGTGTTTAAACCATTGGCAGGATTCTCGTCAACATAGTCATACGTTGTTTCGATATTGTGTACATTTTTGGAAAGGATAGTTCCTATGGTAGAAAAAATGCCACTATTATAAAGTGCTCGTTGGAGTTCAAAATAATCGGTATTCAATTCGCTTTGTGTCGTCCAATTCGTTTGTACATCTTCGCCATTAGTACTTGCATTAAATTGCAATAGCTCTACAAAAATAGGTGAACAGTCGGGATATAAAAACACTTCGTCTCGACCTTTTAAACCAGCAGCATCCTCCACTTCTAAAACAACTCGGTAATAATAAATTTCACCATCGCAACCAAAAGGTTCTATCCGCAAAGTTGATTCTACTTCGTTTTTGAACGGATCGGGATGCTCGTGCGTATTATGACCTAAAATATTTTGCCAAGCATAACTTAGTTCATCACCTTCGTGTTCGGCATCAGTTACAGTAGCTTTTAGATCAAAAAGAGAATAGCCTGCCAACGAATACTGTGTACCATCTTCTATACTAGTAATGTCAACAACAGGAGGCGTATTATTCAATGAGACGATCAGCTCCGTACTAGCCGAAGCACCAATACTATCGGTTATCGTGAGTTGCACTGTAAAAGGAGTAGGTGCATTAGTATCTGTAGTAAAGGTATGAATTGGGCTTATTTCTGTAGACGTTGTACCATCACCAAAATCCCAAAAGTACGTTATTGGATCATCTTTTGGATCGTAGGATTCACTGCCGTCAAATTGAACAGTTAAAGGGCTATTACCATAGAAGACATCAGCACTAGCAATTGCTTTAGGTAGTAAGTTATTCCCATAGCAAATTCGTTTGATTCCTCTAGGATAATCTATAAAATAAAGACAACCATCAACAGGATTAATGTCAATATCAGAAATAGATATCGTATCCGAGAACCAATCACTTACACTAGTGATATTATCATTTAAATCTACACCAATTGTTTTAATCCAGCCCATAGAGTAATCACCGATAAAAAGCTTGCCATGTAATTCTTCTGGAAAAGTATTAGCTGTATAAAAATCACCAGTAATGGTAGCAATACCATGTCGCCATTGGCTATTGCCTTCGACAGGTGAATCTGGATGTTCTATCGGAATAGAGCTTGCTTGACCGTTTTCATCAAAGGTGCCGATATAGTATTTTCCTCCTGTTGAGTGATGTCCTAAAGCAAGGTCTGGACGATCATGAATAGAAGTAAATTCATCTGGAATTACTTCCGAAGAATCACAAGGGTTATAAAAAATTGGTTCGGGAATCGAAGGCTGTTTGATCAATTGCTGAAAAGTAAAAAATTCTTGATCGCAATTACCGCCTGATAAATTATTTGGTGTTTGTTTGTTTTCTCGTACTTTTTCGAAGTATTTATTATTGAAGCTCATGCCTTCATATGCAGGCCAGCCAAAATTCATATTTGGTCGTTTTACAATATTGATTTCTTCCCATTTTTCAAAACCAACATCGGCGACATAGAGTGTTCCTGGTAGACCATCATCTGGATTGTTCGTACCAGAGTTTGGTCGTACCACTGCTCTAAATGGATTTCTCAATCCTCTTGCCCAAAGTCTTGACTGAGGTGAACGAGGATTGGATGCTTCGTAATAAGGATTGCTAGAAATACCGTCTCCTGTCATCGGATCAATACGAAGTACTTTTCCGTTATGATTATTGATTAATTGAGAACGATAAGAGCCAACTTCTTCTGCTGGTGTAATGATATTTAGTTCGAGGCCTTGCTCAACATATTCGTCTTCATAAGGAGGGCCGTTTCCTGCATAAGGAGCAATCCAAGTGGAGCCGTCACCAGTCGTAACGAAAAGGGTTCCATCGTCTCCAAAACAAACCGTACCGCCTGCATGAGAGGTGTGCAACATTGGGACGCCTGTTTCTTTCGTTTCTCCTATCAACACTTTTCGGCTATCGTATATTGTAGTTGCGAAGTTGTTATTAGCATCTGCTTGATAACGGGTGACACGTGCGATAGTCGATCTATTATAAGCATTTTCGGTAGGATCGTAAGTGGGGCTATCTGCATTGAGCAAATGATAATTATCAACGACATAATAAAGGTAAAAATAGCCGTTATCATAAAAGTTGGGATCGGGTACAAAACCAAGCATACCATGATCGCCATGATAAGCCACTTCATCGCTAAGATCAATGAATGGTTCTGTACTTTTTACACCACCTTCAACTAACCAGATTTTACCTCCTTTTTCGACTACATACATTCTGCCTGTTTCATCAAAATCGATTTGTACAGGTTGAATAAAATCCGTGACGTACCATTCGACATCAAAACCTTCAGGAGTGGTTTGTGCTCCCACCGTTACTGCAAAAAAGAATAGTACACTTTGTAAAATATATTTTTTGAAATCGTTCATTATTATTTCGTTTTCCTTATTGATTGCAAAGGTACAACGTCTGTGCTGAGTGAAGGCTGTTAGGCTGTTATTTTTTTAACGTTCATTAGACAATTTCTAGAATGCTTATCTTATTTCCATTGAATTGGAATTCATCACCAACTTGTTTGTTTTTGAGTAAGCTACCTATAGGGGAATCTAGAGAAACACAGTAAAAAATCTTTTCTTCTAGTACAACTTTACCAACTCCGATTGCCAGATAGTAACTTCCTTTGTTTGTGATGACGAGACTGCCTAAAGCTGATTTTCCTGTTTGCTTATCGGGATCAATAGTAGAAAAAATAGTTCTGACTTTGATCGCTTGCGAAAGTTGGATATTGCTATTTTCTTCTTCGATTTGCATCATAGCTCTACCTGTGTTATGCTTATCGCCTACACTACTTTTTGTTTCCTTATTACGAGCCTCGGCTATAGAGTTGAGTTTATCTTGTATAGCATTTATTCGTTGTTCAATATTTTTGGCGCAGGCCTGATATAGTTGTTGTTTTAATAGAAGTTTTTTACTCATTCCTTAATGATTAGCTGACTTTGGGATTTATGATTATTACTAAGTTGTAATAGATAAACACCTTTTTCATAAGAAGATATATCGACCAAAGTGTTATCATTTTTGATTGAAAGATCAGCAATGAGTACACCTATTGTACTATAAATACGAAGGCGATCAGCTTTGAACGAAGGCTTTATAAAGATGGATTCACTACTAGGGTTAGGACTTGCAAAAGGATCTTCTTTTGTCGTTTCAATAAAGGTAGTAGAAGTTGTGCTATTATGGCAAGGAAGTTCATCTTCTTGTGTTGCAGAATATTGATCAAGATTATCTCTAAGTAGATTGATGATGTTATTAATATTACCACCAGTATTACTTAATACAATAACACCTTCCTTAGTTGCTTGGTTGAAATCCAAGATAGTGGCTACTCCTTGGTCTCCACCACTATGACCGTTTACTAAGAAATTTGTATTAGAAGCTTGAAGAATAGTGATGTCATCCATAGTACCTTCTTCAAGCAAAGTGATAGCATAATTCGCCATATCTCTCAAAGAAGACCGAAGTCTACCCGAAGGATAATCATTATAACTATAATGACCGATTGCATTGAATGTACTGTTGGAGAAACTATAAGGAATGGCAATTTCTTCTTCTTCTAAATCATCAAAAAAGAATGACGATTGACTCATACATAATCGTTCAAAAATATGTTCTTGGCAATACTGACCGAACGTTTCAGCTCCAGTTGCCACTTCTATCACATACCCAGCAAGCGCATAACCAATATTACTATAGTGATAAGTAGTTCCGATTGTTTCAGTATAGAAATTTAAGTTTTGATTATAGATAGAACCACTTGGTAATAAATAGTCTTCAAGGTAATCTCCTAATGCTTGGGTTTGGTTATCATTGTCCAAATAAGGCATGACATCCCAATTGTCTTGGATACCTGCTACATGGTTGAGTAACATTCTAAGTGTTATGACACTGTTCGGAAAGAGCGGATGTGTCAAGGTCCAAGGTAGATACTGATTAATCGGATCGTCTAATGAATTAATGTGTCCTTGTTCTATGGCAATCATTGCGGCACAATAAACAAAGTGCTTAGAAACACTCGCAAGCATAAATGGCGTATCTTCACTGACAGGAATGTTATTCTCAATATCGGCATATCCAAAAGTGCCTTGCCAGACGAGAGCACCATCTTTTACCATTCCGACTGCAAGACCAGGGATGTTATTATTTTCCATCTCTGTCTGAATAAGTGTACTTAAATCTTGGGCAGATAATAAAAAAGTACAGAAGAGTAATAAGGTAGAGAGTAAATTTTTCATTGTCATTTTAATTTGCTATTTACTTGGCAAGACCTTTAAATTTTAAATGTAAATATTGTTCAGCAATTTCTTTAATGGTCAGGTTATTTTCTATTAAGAATTTTGGATTGGTCAACACGTCAAAGATAAAATAACGATCAGCGTGTAGCAATAAGGCAACATTGACATTTTTAAATTCACCAGCTTTAATGCCTCCTTCATAATATGCATTGAGAGACTGCACCATCTGTTTCAAAAAAACATCAACTATCTCCCATTGGTCGGGATAGTCTTCTTTTAGGTCAAACAAAAATTGGTTGGAAATATCAGATACATTATCACTGACAAACTGAATGAAATTGGTGTAGCGATTAATATAAGTGATTTGTTCATTATTTAATATTTGCTCATAGTCTTTCATGATCTCCATCTTCGACAGCAGGGCAAGTGTTACGATTTCTTCTTTTGATTTGAAGTACTCGTATAAGGTCGACTTACTTTTTTCCAACCATTTGGCCATTTTATTAATCGTAATACCTTTCAAACCATGTTGTTGAAAAAAGGGGAATAAAGCATCTGCCCATTCCTGTTTTTTATCAAAATCTTGCTTTCGGTCTTTTACTACAGCTTTTCTGCCCATAATTTTTATTTAAATCGAACTAAAATTACAAAAATAGTTCGGTTTTAACGATTTTATTTATATATTTGTATAGCAATCGAACTAAAAACTGTAAAATAGTTCGAAAATTCAATCACATAAAAACCATTTTATAATGAAGGACTTGAAATATTTGATCGCTTATCTCGCTCCTTTATCTGCTATGGCAGCAGTTTATTTTGGAGGCTACTTATCTTTTGCTGCTTTTTTAGTAGCATTCGTTTCTATTCCTATTTTGGAATTGGTACTTCCGAAATCAACCAAAAATTTTACTCCTGAAGAAGAAGAAGTTCGTTTGACGACGAGACTTTTTGATTACCTTATTTATTTCAATATTCCATTAATTTTCATTTTACTTTGGATGTACTTTACAAGAGTAAGTGCTGGTGGATTAGAATTATACGAACTGATCGGAATGACAATCAGTGTGGGTATCAATGGTGCTGCTTGCATTAATGTTGCACATGAATTAGGACATCGAGATGAAAAGTACGAACAGTTTATGTCGAAATTATTATTGATGACGACACTCTATATGCACTTCTTTATAGAACACAACAGAGGACATCATAAAAATGTTGCAACAGATGAAGATCCTGCTTCTTCTCGTACAGGCGAAATCTTATATACTTTCTGGATTCGATCGGTTAGTGGTGGCTATATGAGTGCTTGGAATTTAGAAAATACTCGCTTAGAACGTGCTGGAGAAAAAGTGTGGAGTTTGAAAAATGAAATGATTATTTATCACATCATTCAAGTCGCTTATTTAGTGATCGTTGGATTGATTTTTGGATGGGCAGTAGTGCCATTCGCAATAGCAGTTGGTGTCATCGGATTTTTATTATTAGAAACGGTCAACTATATTGAACACTATGGTTTGCGCCGAAAAAAACTACCTTCAGGTCGTTACGAAAAAGTAGGCCCACACCACTCTTGGAATTCAGACCATGAATTAGGTCGTATCTTTTTGTATGAGCTTACTCGTCATTCAGATCATCACTATAAAGCGAATCGAAAATACCAAGTGCTTCGTCATTTTGAAGAAAGTCCACAACTACCATTAGGTTATCCTGGTTCTATGCTCATGTCCTTTATTCCACCGCTTTGGTTTTGGTATATGGATGGAAAAGTAGAAGATTATAATCGACAGTTTCAGTTGAGTATGTAAAGAAAAAAGACTTCGTTGACGGAAGTCAGAATGTTTAGATAAGCTAAAAATACGAGAGGTCAGATTCACATTTATAGTGATCTGACCTCTCGTATTTTTAGCAAAACTGAAATGATCTGACATGATATCTAAAATCGAAGCGTTTTTATTACATCAAAGACATTTCAATAAATTTTTTCTTCTCAGGATAGTCAGTTGTATAATGTAAGCCACGACTTTCTTTTCTGAAAGAAGCCGAACGAGTAACTAAAGTGCCGATCGTAATTAAGTTTCTCAATTCACAGATTTGTGGGGAAATAGTAGTTGAGGTATACAATTGTTCTGTTTCTCGATACAACAAGTCTAGTCGATCAAGCGCACGTCTTAGACGAACATTGGAACGAACGATACCAACGTAACTACTCATAATTTCTTTTAGCTCCTTCCAACTTTGAGTAATCAAGACCATCTCCTTAGGGTCAGTCGTACTTTGAGCATTCCAATCAGGAATACCTTCTGCATAATTAGCCTCATCAATAATATCAAGAATATCTAAATGGATGCGATGCGAAAAAACCATTGCTTCCAATAATGAATTACTCGCTAGACGATTAGCACCATGCAAGCCTGTACAGGTACATTCGCCACTAGCATAAAGGTGATTAATAGAGCTTCGACCCATTTCATCAACTCGTATACCTCCACATACATAATGACAAGCAGGAACGACAGGAATCATATCCTTAAATGGATCGATACCCAAACTCATGCACTTATCATAAATAGTCGGGAAGTGCGCCTTAAAGCCTTCTTCGTCTAAGTGTCTACAGTCCAAACAAACAT
Source organism: Saprospiraceae bacterium (assembly GCA_020630735.1). Lineage (GTDB taxonomy): Bacteria > Bacteroidota > Bacteroidia > Chitinophagales > Saprospiraceae > JAHDIP01. The sequence continues at coordinate 26,237 of JAHDIP010000044.1, forward strand.
AATCGTCACCTCGTTTTTTGATTTCATTATCAATTGCGCGAGCCACGATATCACGAGGGGCAAGCGATTTTCGTTCGTCATAATTATGCATAAATTCCTCACCATCGCTTGTTTTCAAAATAGCGCCAAAACCACGCACAGCTTCCGAAACCAAGAAGTCAGGATTTTCGCCAGCAGGATTGTACAAGGCAGTAGGGTGGAATTGGATAAATTCCATATTTTCTAAACGTCCTTTTGCACGGTATACCATTGCAATGCCATCGCCAGTTGCAATAACAGGGTTGGTCGTGTTTCTATAAATTTGTCCTGCACCACCTGTACAAAGTACTGTCTTCTTTGCTAAAATAGTATCAATGCGTTTACTCTTTTTGTTAAGGACATAAGCACCATAGCAATCAATATTTTCGGTAACTCTAGAAACATTATAGCCTAGGTGATGCTGTGTCAAAAGATCGAGTGCAAAATAATGTTCGTGTAATTCGATGTTTTCTTTCTTATTGGCAGCTTCTAAAAGTGCTCGTTGTATCTCCCAACCTGTCAAGTCTTTGTAGTGGAGTATTCGGTATTCAGAATGACCACCTTCCATGCCGAGGTCGTACTCTTGTTCTTTATTCTTATCAAAACGAGTACCCCAATCTATGATTTCTCGGACTCTAGTAGGACCTTCTTCGACCACTATTTTTACGATATCTTCTTCACATAGACCATCACCTGCATCAAGTGTATCAGCGATGTGTTTTTCGTAAGAATCTTTTTCGAGATCCCAAACTGCTGCTACTCCACCTTGAGCATATCGAGTATTACTTTCTTCTTCATTGACTTTTGTCAGAACCGTCACTTTTAGATCAGGACGTTTATTGGCTAATTTGAGTGCTAATGTTAGTCCTGCAATACCAGAACCAATAACAAGAATATCTGTTTTTATCACGAATACTATTTTTAATTAGTAAATACCTTATATTCGACGGAAGAACGCCCATAAAGGTACATTTGAAATCAAAAAAAACAATACTTTTATACATTATTTGTCAGTTCAACTACTTCAATGAAAATAGCGGTAAATACACGTTTCTTATTAAGTAATAAAATGGAAGGTATCGGTTGGGTCAGTTTTGAGCTGCTTAAACGTATGGTTGCCGCACACCCTGAAGATGAATTTCTCTTTTTCTTTGATCGAGCATATGACGAAAAATTTATTTTTGGTAATAATGTAACCCCTGTAGTATTGAGTCCTCCTGCTCGTCATCCATTCCTTTGGTATTGGTGGTTTGAAATCTCTATACATCAAGCCTTGAAAAAATATCAACCAGATATTTTTTTATCAACAGACGGATATTTGTCCTTGGCTACTTCGATCAAAACGGTAATGATCACACATGATATTGCACATGTTCACTTTCCCGAACAAATACCTTTCTTGGTACGAAGCTATTATAATCACTTTGTCCCTAAATTTTTAGAACGTGCAGATAGAATAGTAACCGTTTCGGAGTTTACAAAGCAAGATATTATTCGACAGTATGCTATTGACGAAAAAAAAATAACTGTTGTTCATAATGCTTGCCAAGACGAATTTAAACCAGTTGATAAAAAAACGAAAGAGCAGATAAGAGATCAATATACATCAGGACAACCTTATTTTTTATTTGTAGGAGCAGTGCATCCTCGCAAAAATGTACACCGTTTGATAGAAGCATTTGACCAATTTAAGTCAACGACTAAGGCAGCACATAAGTTGTTAATCGTTGGACGCTTTGCTTGGCAAACAGGAGCTGTAAAAACAGCTTTTGATAATAGTCGATATCAGCAGGATATTATTTTTCCTGGTTATGTAGATGATTTGTACTCCATAACAGCATCTGCCTTTGCGATGGTGTATGTATCTCTTTTCGAAGGTTTTGGCTTACCTGTTTTGGAAGCGATGAATTGTGAAGTGCCAGTCATTACCTCCAATATTTCATCCTTACCAGAGGTGGCAGGCGATGGAGGTTTATTAGTTGATCCGACATCGGTGTCTGAAATAGCCAATGCAATGCAAGAACTTTTAGTCGATCAAGAATTGTATAAACGATTGATAAATCGAAGCCGTCAACGATGTCTACAGTTTTCATGGGACGAATCGGCGGCAAAGTTATATGCTATTTTACAAAAGGCACTATAAAGCAAGATCGAAGCCATCAAGGATGACTTCGATCTTGTAAAATCTTCTGTATAGAAGATGTCTAAAGCCTAAAATTATTTTTGAATAATCATTTTTTCACGAGCCAAGCTTTGTCCGTTTGCTTCAATTGCATAGATATAAGTGCCATTACTTAACGAACTTGCATCTAATTCTACTGTTCCAGCATTCGATGTTATCGCATAGTTTTTAACTTGCTTGCCATACATATCATAAACCACGAGAGAAGCAGAAGTAATCGTTTTAGGTAATTGGTATTCGATAGTCGTACTTGTACTAAAAGGATTTGGTCGATTTTGCTTTAGAGTTACTCCCTTAGTTGTTAGTGTAGAAATGGTAGTCTCTTCTTCAGAACGACTTTGAGTTGCCGTTAATAATTGTTCTATTTTTGCTAGACGTGCTTCTAAGTTGTCAATCTTTTCGTCTTGTTCAGCAATGATTAAATCCTGATCAGCAATGAATTCTTGTTGTACTTTTACCGCTTCGGTTAAAATAGGAATAATAGCATCGTACTTCATTGCTAAGAAACCATCATCGTCTTTATTGATAATGTCTGGTAATACTTTTTGTACTTCCTGAGCAACAAAGCCATAGTTTTTTCCTGTTGGTAACAGTTTATTTGGTGCTTGATCTGGAGTATAATTATAGGTTACACCATTTAGCTTTGAGATAATATCCATTGGGTCTGAAATCCCTTTAATATTTTCTTTTAAGCGAAGATCAGAATTTTGTGCCCAACCACCTGTTGCAAAAGCAGTACCGCTTACATACATGACATAAGGGTTAGATGAAACTTGACCTATGGAAACCAAAGTTCTACCACAACCAAGGAAAAAAGGACTATTTAATGCATTTCTTTGTTGAAAAGCTAAACGTGAATTTGCCCTTGATTCCCACAAAATGGTAGGTATCATTATTTGAGGATTTGGTGGTATCGGTTGTAGTATAGAAGGTTGCATACCTACATTGATAGAGTTGTTGACATCTAATTGCGATCTGAAACCATATAGGTCACAACCATTTATAGGTTGAGTTGTTCCTCCCGATTCACCAATAGAAGCAAACTGTCCATCAGGATTGAAAAAAGGATTAGCTGTAGGGTAAATTCCAAAATTGTTTGTTTGTATTAGTTGTGCATTAAGCGTAATGCTCGTTATCAAAAGAGCGAGAGTACATAAGAGTGTATTTCTTAGATTTTTCATAATAGGTTATGTTTGATTAATAATGAGGTTCTCTGTAATATCTTAAGCGCTTAAAAAGAATAGTAGAGAATTAGTATGTGATAAAGGTGAGGGAAAAAGCAGTGCTTGTCAAAAAAAATGAACTTTTATGAGTATGAATTTATAAATTCATACTCGAAAAAAATGTAGGACAAAGTTTTACTTCTTTTCTTGAACAATTACCAGAAAATGATTGTTTAAATGTTTTGTCTATAACTAAGTGTATGCAAAAATCCCAATCGTTCTTTCGATTGGGATTTTTGCATTTAAGAAAAAGCATTAGGAAAATTAGGATGCGATAGCACGAGATCCTTTTGGAGGTTGATTGATGAATTGTTTTGGACTTTCGCCTGTATACTGTTTAAATACACGATAAAAAGTTGATTTATTTTTGAAACCACATTCATTGGCAATAGCAAATAAGGTATAGGTGCTTAGGTCTTTAGTAAACACTATTTCTTTAAACGCATTGACTCTGTATTCGTTAATTATATTTTGGAAATTCTTGCCCCCTTGATGATTGATTACTCTAGAAAGGTAGCCTGTATTTGAATTTAAAGCTTTAGCGACTTCTACTAATTTTAAATCAGGGTTTAGGTAGAGTTGCTGATTTTCAACAAGTGTGATAAACTTGGTGTACAAATCTATTTCTTCAGGATGTTTCAACGAATTAGTAGTGTACTTAGCCACAGGTTCCATTACAGAAAGTTTGGAGGAGTCAGTTTTGTCTCCATCTACTTCGAAAGCTATGAAGTTAGTCAGTTTGTTATTGCTATCATGTATTGGATGAATAACAATATTACAAGTATATTCTTCTCCATTTTTATTATAGTTGATCACTTCATTTTTGAAAGGTTTTCCTAAATGAAGTTGTTTACGAATAGATTGAATGGTTTCTTCTTTCGTCTTTTTTCCTTGCAAAAAATCAGGTTTCCTACCTTTAATTTCGTCTAGCGTATATCCTGAGATTTCAGTGAAATCATCATTGACCCATAAAATATGTTTAGAGTTATCCGTAATGATGATAGCTACATAAGGTACTTGGGAGTTTATAGTTGTTTTCTTCATGAAGGGTACGTTTTTGGATTAGTTCAAATAGCTTTTAGCTTTGTATAAAAGATAAAACTTTAATACATCATATGATTGTTTTAAGTAGTGCTGTTTTAGAATTTAAAATACTTATTGCCCAAATATTGATGCAATCTAAAGGGATAGATCGTTTGTTTTTATAGCTAATAATTGGAGTGATTACTTATCAAATGTACGAAATTAGAATTGAACTACCAAATGTTATATTCTAAATTCAAAAATGTTTATGTATTGTTAAAAAGGTAATATTAAATCCAAATCATTCGATAATTAAATTAATTTTAACAATACAAAATCGAAGTTGTAAAAGTTACAACTTCGATTTGAGTTATATTATACCTGTTTTAAAGTGGTTATACTTAATTCAATTTTACAAATTGTTTTGTGATGCTTTGGTCATTAGTAATGATTGTTATAAAATAGGTGCCTGCATTTAATCCAGAAAGATTTATAGCGCTTGTATTCGGAACTCCATTCAATTGAACATTTCCAAGGATATCGTGAATTAAAAACTGTTTAGCATTTAGATTATTTAGTTGGAGGTTAATAATATTTTTAGTTGGGTTTGGAAAAAGGACAAAATCTTGTTTATTGATTCTAGTAAGACCAGAAGGAATCGTAAAAGAACTAGGTGTACTAAAGGTCTCATTAGCAGACCAATTTGTCCAACCTAATGGACACTTTGTTTTTAACTTGTACTTGTATGCTGTACCTGCCATTAAGTTTGTTTCTGTTTTTGAATTAACAGTTAAACTAGTGTATTCCGTCCAAGGGAAACCACCAGAAGCAGGTTTATATTTCATTTTGTATTTTAAATCAGCAGTATTACTACTCCAACCTAATGTAACAGATGTTGAAGATAAAAGAGTAGCAGAACTAGTAGCAGGTATGTCGCAAACCTCACTACTTGTTGTAAAGAAATTATCAGTTGACCAAACAGAATTTTCAGTTGCACATAAACTTTTTACCTGAAACATATAATCTGTATTCGGAAGTAAGCCATTCAAAAAACGGAATGTCTCAGTACCCTGAGTGAGTACTTCTGTCGATATTCCTGTAGGAGCAGTTTTGTATCGTATTCTGTATCGCTCAGCATTTGTGTTTTCGTCCCATGATAATCGTACAACATTACCACTAATGACCGTTGTAGTAATGTCTGTAGGTATATCACAACTAGCAGGAGGTACTGCGCAGTTTGGTGCAGTAAAAAAATCGGTGATATAGTCTTTTTGTGTTTCATTTGTTGAATGTCCAGCATCACCTCTTAAATGTACAACCTGATCTGACAAGTAAGAATATTCGTATACAGTAGAAGTACCGATTTGTGTACCTGCTGTAGGTAATTGAGCACCAGTGTATCCTTGACTTTGAGCAACAATATAAGCTGCCTCTTGTGCATCTAAGAAGTTAACACCAAACGATATACCACCATAATAAGGAATCGCACCATCGTTGGTATTGCAGATGCTTAAATATTTTCTATTAGTGAGCGGAGTGGTTACAATATCGTATCCATTATAAGGAAGTGTTTGACTCGTTTCTCCACTTGGGTAGTAAAAATTACCGTTGTGATATTGGGCATCAGATAGTTGGGAAACGATTGCACAAATGATATCAATTCCTGTATTTTTATTTTCAATAAAGACTCTATTAGAAAGCGCAGCACCATTAGATGAACCTATGATTCTGATTTGATTAGAGTTTACATTGGAATAGGTTTGTAAATTATTGATGAGATCTTCAACCATTTCTACATCAGGAGCATCACTATTTTCATCTGAGATATTCCAACTATTTAGATATCCAGTTGGAGCTACGAGTATATGACAGTCGAGTATATTTTGAAATTGGGCAAGCATACCAGTTCCCATTCCTCCATTGCCATGTAGCAATATACAAACAGGAAAACCACCAACAGGAGGAGTACTTGTTGGTACACTAATATCCATTGGATAGGTCCAGCCAGTTGGCTCTTGTGACCAGGTTTTGGTAATCGTAATCGTACTTGAATTTGTTAATGCTTGAGCAAAGATGAAGCTTGGTAAAAAGAGGAAAAGTAGGAGTAAATATCGTTGCATGATGCTTGTTTAAGTTGGTTTTGAAATGTATATCGTTCCTTGCAAACCTTTTTGTTTGCTAGCGTTAAGATAATAATTTTTAAATTTATACCAATCATAAAACCTGAAACCAAAATGGTTTTCAGATTGCCAAACAATTA
>JAHDIP010000328.1 GCA_020630735.1 Saprospiraceae bacterium
TTTGGGTATCATCACAGGGGCTTGTGCCGACGGTGTAGGTTACTGTACTTGTGCCCACACTTGGATCATAATCGGCTGTGCCATCTCCATTATCTGTTATACCGGTTCCACTCCACGTTCCGCCTGTTGTTCCATCTGGATTTAAAGTAACTACTCCTGAGGTTTCACATAATCCTGTTGGCGCTGTCCATGAGGCATCTGAAACTGTATTATTTACTATTCCTGAACCACTTACAGCTCCAGCAGGACAAGAACCATTGTCAGCAACAGATGTTATCGTATAAGTACCTTCATCAGTAACATCTAAAGTATAAGTATATGTATCTGTTGTTGAATCATAAGTAGCATCAGCAGGATCAATTGTAAGATTTATATTTGGAGGACCATCGATTTGATATTCAATATCCCAAGGACCAGAACCTGTTAGGGTAATAGTAAGGGATGGTGAAGCATCGCATAAATTGGTTGTTCCGCTTATATCAGCAGAGGGTCCCTGAAGAACAGTAACTGCAATAACTGCATCAACAATACCACAATTATTTGAAGTAGTAGCAGTATATATTGTAGAAACAGAAGGAGAAACATCTATGCTAGTTCCAGAACCAGAAAAGCCAGGAGGATCAGAACTCCATGTTATTGGGTCAGTAGAGTTTACTTCAAGGGTGACAGAATTTGGATCACCATCGCAATAAACTGCATTACCTTGAACTACAGTAAGGTCTGGAAGGGGATCAACAATTACCTCTACTTCTGTACGAGTACTTGTACAACCATTTTCATCTTCTTCAACATAAAAATAATAGGTACCTTCCGTAAGACTTCCTGGGTCAAATGGAGAACCTACATTGACAATATTTCCACCAGTTGAGGCATCATACCAAACCATTTGACCTACACCTCCAGAAGCAGAAAGTGTCGTTGTTTGACCTTCACAAAACTGAATAGGCGAAGCAGCACTTGGAGGTGGAATACAACATACTTCGGCAGTAAATTCTACAGGTTCATCCAACGTACATCCTGGATCAGTCCATGCCCCAGTCAAACCATCAGCGTAAGTAGTTAGAGAAATCGATAAATCAGTAGGTTCTAATAAGCAAGCCACATCATCAACTGTTGTTATTTCAAAACATGCATACCAACTATATCCAAAACCAGCTACTGGATCAACAATACATCCTCCGTCTTCATTATAAAAACTACATCCATCATTTGCGGGACCAGGATTATCCACAAAAATTCCTCCATCAGCTTCACAATCCGTTTGATTATATCCTCCTACAAAAACATTTGTACAACCACATCCATTAATCCAAGTACCTCCAGCACCTTCGCAAGTGACTTGGTCGGTTCCAGGGAAGCAACCAGGCGTAGCATGACATCCATCTCCCCAAGAATCATTTGGATCGGTAGGTGCTGTACCTCCTGTAGTAGCACTTGGATTAGTTGAATGAAACCACCAACCTGCCCAAGGAATATTAGCTCCAGTTGCATTTAAGTCAACTGTATTTCCAGGATGCCATTGCCAATAAGAACCATTCATTTCACCAGGGGCTGCTACATCAGGATCATCGACAGGCATAATTGAATTGGAATCCCAAGCACCACCAAATTCAGGTACGATACCATGTAAAAAATTGAAGGCAGAATGGTTATATTGACCAATGTCAAAACAAAAAGTAACTGTCGTATTAGGTGGATATTGACTATTCGGAAAGTTTGAGGCTGGAGGAGTAGCAATGATAGCTGCATCAACTAAACAAAGATCATCAGCACAAACAAAGACTCCAGAAAAATCGGTAGCACAAGTACCCTGTGTAAGCGTCACCGTCCAAGTATCTCCGTTTGATATACCGTTGATTGTTACAACATCTCCACCAGTTACACTTCCATTTCCAGCATCTCCAGACAAGGTATAATTTCCATTTCCTAATATAGTAACATCTATACTCCCATTTCCGCTATTTGGATTACAATCTGATACAATACTTATGTCAGGTACATCTGCGAAGGTAATTTGAATTGGAGCACCAATATCATAACATCCATCGAGGTTACCGTCTAATTCAATAAAACCATCAGGGTTACCATTATTATCACCATTGTCTACTGTAATAGGGACTAGCCATATCGAGTTATTTGTACCAGTTACACCATTATCAATCCATGCTTGAGGCACACCGCCATTAGTATTAGTCGCAAAAGGGCCAGCAGTTGTTGCATTAAAATCTTGCTCAGGCCAAACAATAAAAGTATAACATGGGTCTGCATCAGGATCAAGTCCTGGTGTAGGCGCACATGTATACACGGCATACATTAATTCAGATTCTTCTCCAACAACTGGATCAGGTAGAATAAATGTACCATCTGAATTAATATCAGCAGATTCTCCTTCACAAAGGGTAACGTCTCCACTAGAAAAGCCTCCTACATCAGTGGTAGGGCAATTGGTTACGATGGAACAATCTGTTGCTCCAGTACCACCAACTTGACCAGCTGAAATTTCAGTAGGTAAATTAGAATAATTTGTGATCATTAAAATGTAAACCTCTCCAACTTGAGCACCACTAATATTTACTTCTTCAGCAGATGAATCGTCAAAGCTACAATCAATAGCTTGAGGGAGGCTCCCACAATTGGACAATCCATCAGTGACATCAGCAAAGGGTCCCCATAATGCAAAATCTATATCAACATCATTGGAGTTTGTTAAGGCAATATCAATATCACCTGCTGTTGCTATTTCTACATAAAACCAAGCAGCATTGGGCTGAGTTGCTAAGGTTTGAAATGGAGAATTTCCACAAGAATAATCATTGCCGGCAGGTTGAAAGTTTCCATTATCGACGCTCGCAGGAAAACTAATGCCACTATCCGTGCAAAAAGGATCTGCCGTTGCGCAATCGCTTCCTTGTGCTATTAATGAAATGGATGAAAGTAATATAAAACTTAAAAGTATAAGTGATTGATAAAAGTAATTCATCGTTTGTGTTTTTTATTTTATAACTATTTGGGAGTAAAAGGAAAATGCTTAATGCCAATAAAGCAGCGTTAAACATTTGTAAGAACTACGAAAACTATTCGCAATAGCGTTTTTGAAATTCTTTTTTATTGATATCGAGTGTGTTTTTGAGTTTTTTTATAACTGAAGGATCAATAGATTTATCAGCTTTGTATTCTTCCAAGTGTTTTTCGATAATATCTATTTGTGTTTGTAGTTCTTCTTTGGTGAGTACTACTTGAGGTGAGGCTTTAGCTGAATTTACTTTTTTGGGAGTTTCAAAGTTGTACTGTTGATCTGGATATTGCTTATTTTCTAAATTATGATTTTCTTCTTCTGTACTTTTGATTTTTCGCTGTTTTCCTTTTATGACAAAACCTTGTTTTCGCTGAATATGATTTCGAGGTTTTTCTCCATCGTTGAGTGAAATTATCTGTTTATCACTAGAAGATTGTGCTATAGAAATTAACGGTAGAAAAAGTAAAATCAGAAGTATTAAAATATGATTTTTCATTTTATCAATATTTAAAAGGTTATAAAGAGGTATGGGTAGTACCTACATTGAGTGTTATTCTTGAATTATTTGGTTGTTTGTGGATGCAAAGGCTGATGACTTGTTTTGGATAACAATACCTTTAAAAGAAGGATAAATTTCTCAATAGAAAAGGAGTATAAATAAGGTATTATTTATACTAAAAGTGGAAGTGGGTATCTAATTAAAAGGTAATGCATTTTTATAAAAGAGTAAAATTACTACACTTTTATTCAAAACAACTCCATCTAAGATAGAGAATTTTTAGTTATTAATTTAATTTATAGTAATAAAAATGATGCGTAAAAATAATGTTTAATGAAAAAATGAGTATAATTAGGCATTTCAACCTCACTATAAAGATGCCTTTTAGGCTAAATACGCTGCTTGATGGAATAAATTATTATTAATAATGCCAATCATATTGTATTTTTGTGTTTTATATAGTTGCCCAAGACCTACAAATGTGCATGATTTTTGATAGTATCTTATCAATCTCATGACACATCCAATATTCAGTTTTTTCAAACTTAAAAACTGTTAGGTTATGAGAAGATATCCTCAATACACATTATTTTTTATTCTTATATGGGCTACTGTCTTCGCAGTAAATGCTCAAACGTTCCCTGTACAGGAAGATACCTATGCCAAGATTATAGACGATGGCTTTGGTATTTCAACAGAATCGCTAGGAGATCGAACAACTATACGTTTTGGAAACGGTCTTGCTTATGCTTTTGTAAAATTTGACTTATCTGACTATGAAGGTTCAGTTGAAGATATTACAAGTGTGCATTATAATGCATATGCTGTTTTGAAATGGGACGAGCTTATTAATACTTCCTCCATGCAGTTATATGAGATTACAGATGACTCTTGGACTGAATCAGAGCTGACTGGCGAAAACTATCCTACGATTGGATCTTTAATTAGCAATATAACGATCTCTTCTGCTGATCATTTGACATTGCATTCTATAGATATCACAGACTATGTGAAATCACAATTGGAGAATGACCCGAATAAAATTATCTCGTTTGCATTTACACATGGACCAGAAATTCCTTGGGTACGTTATTCTTCAAAAGATGAGATTTCGGGAAATCCAATCCCAACATTGGAGCTATCAAGTATGGCTTCTAATACACCTAATCCACCAACGGCTTTTTCTGCTTCTAATGTTTCTGTTTCTAGTTTTATTGCTACATGGGAGAATACAAACAATACTGATTTTTATAAATTAGATGTTGCTACTGATCCTAATTTCACTTCAATATTGAGTGATTACAATGATAAAACTATTGCAGCAAACTTTCATACGGTTACTGGTCTTTCGGCAGGTCAAACATATTACTATCGAGTACGTGCAGTTAATAGTGCAGGAGCGTCTAGTAACTCTAACACTATCAGTACAACTACAGAACTCACAATTGCCGAAGCTCCAATTGCTACTCAAGCTAGTAGTATTTCTTCCTCAAGTTTTATAGCGAATTGGTCAAGCGTTGATATTGCCGAAAGTTATCAGTTGGATCTGGCAACTGACCCTAATTTCACCAACTCCGTTGCTGGTTACCAAAATATCAGTTCAAACAATAATTCAATGATAATCAGTAACTTATCACCAAATAGCACTTATTATTATCGAGTTCGCTCAGTAAATATTGCTGGAATATCTCAAAACTCAAATGTTATTTCCGTTACTACTTCATTCTCTACAAGCAGTACTACTCTAACAAAAAGTACTGTTTCAGTTTTTCCTAATCCTGTAAGCGATCAATTAAAAATTTCTACTAATAAAGTAGGAGAATTTCAAATAGAAATTTTTAGTCCATCAGGTAAAGTGATCCATAAAAAAACATATATAATAAGTCAGGCAAATGCTATTATAGAAATTCCTATTTTTGCTTTGCCTATTGGTATTTATCATTTGACGATTCGCCATGGAGATGATTTTATTACAAAAAAAATAGTTATTTTTATGGAATGAAACGTCCATGATTAAGGCTTAAACAAACAAGGATATGATTAAGCCGATCATTTTTAGCATCGTGCAAAAGGTGCTGTTAGAAACAGCGAAATATAAAAGCGTAGTTGCAAACTACGCTTAGCAGATAGGCTTGTTTTTTGGACAAAAAGTAAATTTTAAACAGATGAAA
>JAHDIP010000329.1 GCA_020630735.1 Saprospiraceae bacterium
ATAAACATTTTAGAATTTTACCTAACGAAAAAATTAAGTCATTTTTTCTACACCTTCGTCGTAGCAAATAATCGCTTGATACTATACCGACCACTTCCATTCGCAAAAATCATTAAAAGACCACCAATAATAGCTATATTTTTCATAAAATGGATGGACGCAATTCGACGTTCGATACTTGGTTCAATTCCCCAAAAGGCATGAATGATAAAGGTGAGTGGAATAAAATAAACCATGAGTAATGCTGCTCCAAATTTTGAGCGATAACCGATCAAAACCAATACGCCTCCTAATACCAATAAACCAATGGAACCCAACAACAAGGCATCTTGTTGCCACGTAAATCCGTACTCGGTCATAACTTCTTTGGTTTCTTTGTAAAAGCCAATAGAGTCATAAGCTTCATATATAAATATTAGTGCGATAAATATTCTTGCTATCAAATCTGCTATGTCTTTCATCTGTCTATGTTTATTTTCTTTGATGGTCTGATGGAACCTGCCTGCGGAAGGCAGGCTTACCAAGTTAAAATAGTCATTATTCTCATGTGTTTAGAAGACTATTTAAGCATGGACGTTTCATTTGATTTTTTGTTTGTTATTCTTTAGGCTAATTCTATTGAATATCTATACTCCATAAAACTGCTTCACTGATCTAGCTACATTCTGACCATCCATTGCTGCTGAAATGATTCCTCCTGCATAGCCTGCACCTTCGCCACAAGGGAAAAGCCCATTTATCTCATCACTCATATTTGTTTCCCTATTTCTAGGAATACGAATCGGTGAACTTGTCCGACTTTCGGTTCCTATTATATTCGCTTCTTCTGTATAGTAGCCTTTCATTTTTTTGCCAAATGTTTGAACACCTGCCTGTAGACTTTCGTAAATAAACTTAGGCAACAAGTCATATAAGGGTGCGGCAAATAAACCAGGAATGTAGGATGTATCAGGTAATGTTGTAGATAGTCGTCGTTTTACAAAATCCGTCATTCGAAGTGCTGGGGCTTTTTGGCTGCCATCCCCTGCTCCAAACATCTTTTTTTCTACTTGTTTTTGAAACTCTAAAGATGCAAAAACGCCATATTCTCGAAATGGTTCTAAATCTTTTTCGTCTACCGCAACGACTGTTCCTGAATTGGCGAACTTCGAATCTCGCCTAGACATCGACATGCCGTTTACTACAATTTCGCCTGGAGCTGTAGCGGCAGGCACTACTAATCCACCAGGACACATACAAAACGAAAAAACACCTTTAGCGCCTATCTGGCAAGCCAAACGATAACTCGAGGCAGGTAAATCTTTTTCTCTTGGTGACTGGCTATATTGAATTTTATCAATTAATTGTTGCGGGTGTTCTATACGGACACCTAGTGCAAACGGTTTCATTTCAAGAGCTACGCCTTTTTCATGAAGTAGGTAATAGATATCTCTTGCAGAATGCCCTGTAGCTAATACGGTGGCACTTGCATAATGCTCTTGGCTTTCGTTTACAATGACGCCCTTTACTTCCTTATCTTCAATAATTAAATCCGTCACATGAGCGTCGAAGTGCACTTGACCGCCATAATGCAAAATAGTTTCTCGAATATTTGCTACGATATTGGGTAATTTGTTGGAGCCAATATGTGGGTGGGCATCAATGAGAATATCTGAATGCGCTCCATGCTCGACAAACAATCGGAGTGCTTTATAAATATTTCCACGTTTGTGAGAACGAGTGTATAATTTTCCGTCAGAATAGGTACCTGCTCCACCCTCTCCAAAACAATAATTAGAATGCGGATTGACTTCGCCGTCTTGTTGAATTGCTTTCAAATCCCTTCTTCTACTACGAACGTCTTTGCCTCTATCAAAAATAATAGGTTTGAGTCCTAGCTCTATTAACTCTAATGCGACAAAATAACCAGCGGGTCCTGCTCCTACAATAATAACTTCTTCTTTTTCAGAAACATCTTGAAAGGAATCTAAAATAGCGGGTTCAGCGGTATATGTTTCGCCGACAAAGACATCGACCTTAAGGCGAATATAAGGTTGTCGCCCTCGTGCATCTATAGAGCGCTTAATGATTTTGATATCATTTATTGATTTTGCAGCAAATCCTGAACGTTTAGCACAGTTTTCTCGAATCAGCACTTCATTTTGTGCTTCACTAGGCAATAATTTTAGTTCTACTGTTTTAATCATTGTTTTTATTCAACCTTTACGGCAAAGGTACAAACAGATTTTGGTAATTTGGAAGGCAGTCTTACGAAGTTGTTTTAAAATAGTTAGATCTGGATTAGATTTATATTAAAAGGTATATTGTAAACCACTACTATTTTTGGTCGGAGGGTATAAACTAAAAAGCATCCTCTCTATAAAAGGATGCTTTTTAGAACATGTTCGGTAATTTTTATACTGAATGAGTAAAATTATTCTTCTTTCGGTAGATGTCTAAAAATACGAGTAGGAGAAGCAATTGTAAAATCTTCAGGTACAAATATCTTAATTTTTACGATTTCAAAGCATTCTCCCTTTTTGGTACGAATAGCCTTTCGTTCTTGATCTTTAGAATTAATCTCTATTTCACCTTCTTCACCAGAAATTTCTAATTCGTATCGACCTGCTTTTACAAAGTGATCTAAAATACCTTTAGAGGCTTCGTATAGCTCTATTTTCGTTTCGGTCATGATAAGGTTGCCTGACCATTGCTCGATTTCATATTCTCCAACGATATTAAAGTTAACGTTTTCGACTTCATCTACTTCAAAAGTTTTATGAATTATTTTTTCAAGTTGTGCATTCGCCACAAAGCAAGACAGTAACAGTCCTACCAGTAGTAGTTTGGATTTCATATTAATGAGTGTTTTTTTATGTGTGTAAACTTTCAAGTCCTCTTAGAGGAAATGGAAGCTATTTATATTCAAAATACTAAAATTTTCTGTAAAAAGAAAATTTCGAACGACAATGCTGCCCCTTTAAAGTTGTATTTTTCACAATGTTTGCATACCTCCAAAAAGAAAAGAGTATAAACTCCATAGGAATCTATACTCTTTCTAACGAAAAAACTATTCTTTTATTAAGGTGTTTCTAAAATTTATAAGGCCGACGACATTACTTCAGCAGCACTATCGGTACTTGTAGACGCAGAATCCTGCATTTTTACGAGCACATCACTAGGTGCATAAATCAGATACTTCACTTTCTCTCCTAGTTTACGTCCTTTGATTTCTTTTTGCATACCAGGCATATTGATAACATAGCCATCTTCTGTATCATTAGATTTCAAGTTGTAACGACCAGCTTGTAAAAGCGCTTTAAGTATATTTGTACTACTACTCTCTAACGAAACAGTCATTTGCACTCTTACCAATTTATTGTCCCACTCTTTCACTTCTACATCGCCATTTAAATCCAAGATTACAATGTTGTTCCCTTGTAAATTAAAGGATTTAACAAAAGTCTTTTCAACACTTTGTGCAGTAGCAAAAGTTGTGACTGTTAAAATTGTAAATACGGTTAAAATTGATTTAATCATTTTCATAGTAAACCTCCTTGGTTTTGGTTTTAACTTAATTTAGTTATTTTTATACTATATGTCAAGTTTTTGACATTATTTTATTCTGAATTATAGTGATTTTCTAATATTTAATAGCTTTACTAGCATAGGTTCTAGCCGATCTAAAGGCAACATATTAGCCGCATCAGACTTTGCTATTGATGGTTGCGGATGCGTTTCTATAAACAATCCGTCTACGCCTACAGCCACTCCTGCTTTTGCCACTGTTTCGATCAAAGAAGGCTTTCCTCCTGTGACACCACTTTTTTGGTTTGGCTGTTGTAAAGAGTGCGTACAATCTAAGACCACCTTGGCTCCAAACGATTGCATTTCGGGTATACCTCGATAGTCTATCACAAGGTCTTGATAACCAAAAGTAGTTCCACGTTCTGTAAGCATAACTTGCTCATTACCAGACTGCAATACTTTTTTCATCGCAAATTCCATCGCACCAGCATTTACAAACTGCCCTTTCTTGATATTGACAATCTTGCCTGTATGAGCTGCAGCCACTAAAAGGTCTGTTTGTCTACATAAAAATGCAGGAATTTGAAGTATGTCAACATATTCGGCAGCCATTGCTGCTTCGCTTGCTTGATGTATATCTGTCGTTACAGGTACTTTAAAGGTTTCTTTAACTGCTTTTAGAATGTCTAAAGCTTTTTGATCTCCGATACCTGTAAACGAATCAAGGCTTGTTCTATTCGCTTTTCGATACGAACCTTTAAATATGTACGGAATTTCGAGTCGATCACAAATGCTGCTTACTTTCTCTGCTATCTCGAATGCCATTTCTTGGCTCTCTATCGCACATGGTCCTGCAATTAAAAAAAAGTTGCCTGAACTTGCATGTTTGATATAAGGTAATTGTGCCAACATATTTTTTTAAAATAAAGATTCTTATATGTGTTTTAAAAAATCATCCTTTTGATGATGTCTTTTATACTATTGTAACGCAAAGATATATCAAAACGTTCCCTTAAACAACCTTTTAATCAAAATATTATTTTAATAGAAAGTATTTTTTAACTTTTAAACAAAATAATATTTCATTAAAACGACAATTACTTAAAATTAACGAGATAAAAGCCATTTTAAAAAAATCTAGCTACATAAATTTTAATGTCAACAAAATAATGTGATTTTGTAAAAAAATCATTATTTTTAGTGTGTAGCAATAGTCAAATAATAACTTCTGTATTTTTCGGTCATTACTTACATATATTTATACCATAAACTAACCATTTATAACCCCAAATAGAATATATTTAGACGAAAGCTGTGTAAAAATTGAAGAACTCGTCTAGTTTCACCCCAAAACTTTATCAAAATGCCCAATCCTTCAAAAAACAGTTTCAATTATTTCAATTCAATATCAGATAGTGAGATTGACCAAAACCTAGACTTTTTACAGCAAAAATTGCCTAAAAAAAGTACGAAAGCTAATTATCAGTTATCTAAGCAACTGCTAGAAATCAATTACTACAGTTTTACTCCAGATAATTTACAGCAGAGTTTGCAAAACATTGCAGATAAAATGAGAGCACACCTCCAAATACAACGACCAATCAAGATACTTACAATGAAAAATGTAGAGGGAGGTAAATTTGAACGAATAGACGGCTTAAATTGCATCTATATCAATGAAAGTTTGGTCAATCAAAATTATCGGCAAAAAGTAGCTATACTAGCACACGAAATGTCCCATTATTACTTAATCTATCAACATGGTATCCAATTACCGACCGTAGACGAGAATGAACTACTAACCGAATTGAATGCTATTTATACTGGCTTAGGTTTATTATTATTGGATGGATATAAAATATTTGAAAAAAGAAGTGGAAATACACTTCATAAATCAAAGGTAGGATATATAAAAACAGATATTGTCAGAAAAACGATTGTTAAAACAGCTTATCTTCGGAAGCAAAATCCTATTTGGATCTTGAAAAATGTTAGTATCGGAAACTTCTTTTACTTTTCATTTCACCTGTTTTCACTAATAAAAGAGTATTACAACAAAAGACGAAACACCTAATAACTTCCACATCTATGGCTAAAATATTTGGTTCTATACTTAGTTAAAAAGCCTCGTGATAGATGGGCTGTTTCATATTATGCAAGCTAGT
>JAHDIP010000330.1 GCA_020630735.1 Saprospiraceae bacterium
TATTCAAGTTTATTTTTAGAAAGCAACCACTATGGGAAGATTCCTAAAGAAAGATAATCACTACTAATTTTGTTTAAGGCACAAACAAAAGCAGCCGTTCTCAAATCTTTAATATTTTTCTTTTTATTGTAAACATCTCTAATTTGGTTGTACGAATTAATCATCGTTTCTTCCAAACCAGAACGTACTAAATCAATTTCATCAGCACCTCTTAGCAATACACTCTTTTCTTTTTCGCCAATAGATTTTCCAGTCAAACGCTCTACTGTTTCAGCGATATTGTGGTAAGTACGTTGGTTAAAACGTTTTTCCATACGACCAAAACGCATATGCGATAAGTTCTTCAACCACTCAAAGTAAGAAACCGTTACACCACCAGCATTGATATACATATCTGGAATGATGACGATACCTTTCTTCAAAAGAATAGTTTCTGCTTCAGCAGTTACAGGACCATTGGCAGCTTCGGCAATGATTTTAGCTTTTACTTTAGAAGCATTATCTTTTCTTATTTGGTTTTCAAGTGCCGCAGGAACCAATATATCGCACTTTACTTCTAACACATCTTTACGACTTTTCATCGTTTTACTACCTGGGAAACCAAGAATTGATCCTTTGTTTTTCTTACGATATTTCATCAGCTTGTCAATGTCGATACCATCTTCTTTGTAGATTGCACCTTCATACTCAGCCACGCAAATGATTTTTACATCACCTTCATCTTGAGAAATTTTACTGGCATAATAACCAACATTTCCAAGACCTTGAACAGCCATCGTTTTACCAGCCAAACCTGGAGTAAGACCAAGTTTTGCCATATCATCTTTATTGGAAGCAAATTCTTTTAATGCATAAAAAACACCACGACCAGTAGCTTCTGTTCTACCTTGGATGCCATGTTGGTTAACAGGCTTACCCGTTACACAACCAGCGGCATCAATTTCGCCACCTTTGAACGACATATAAGTGTCAAGAATCCAAGCCATTTCTCTAGAGCCTGTTCCGTAATCGGGAGCAGGAACATCAATACCAGGACCAATGAAGTTTTTACGAATCAACTCAGCCGTATACCGACGAGTAATTTTTTGAAGTTGTGCAGGCGTGTATTCACGTGGACTAATTTTTACACCTCCTTTGGCACCACCAAAAGGTACATCAACAATAGCACATTTGTAGGTCATTAGTGTAGCCAAGGCCATCACTTCATCTTGATTAACTTTTTGGCTATAACGAATACCACCTTTAGTAGGTAAACGGTGATGACTATGCTGTACACGGTATGCTTCAATGACTTGGTAATCTTTACCAATTTTTACGGGAAAGCGCATCTGATAAACAGAATTACACGCTTTGATTTGTGCCAGTAAGCCAGCAGGCAAGCCCGTATGAGGAGCTGCTTTTTCGAAATTACTGTTCACACTGTCCAGAAAACTGGTATGAGCTTGAGCTTTTTTCATTTATCGTTAATTTGATTTTCTAATTTGGAAAGTCTCCGTTCAATAAAAATAAGGAAAAGAACAATTCCAATAAAAGTGGCAACGATACTCGCTACAACAACATAGATTTTGCCTATGCTTTGCATGAAGTCGGGATTCTCAATTTGGGCGAGAATGGGAGTGACTGATAAGAGTGTCAATAAAAATGTTATAGAAGTTATTCTTTTCATACGTTTCGACGTCAAAACTCGTTTATTTTTTTAGTAAAACAAAGAAAAATGAATTTTTTTTTCGCTTTTAAAATATAGCTGATATTAATTGAATGAATCTCTTGTGTTATCAAGATAGGAAAAATGAAAACGAAAATAAAAGTGAAAACTTTGGGAGCAAACTAAAATTTTATTTTCATTGCAACTTTCATTTTTATTTACCCATTACCAACGATTCAATAATTTGTTTTCAATAATTTCTGAGCGATAAATTAAATTGGCCATCCATACACCTAGTAAGGTAAAGCCAATGATAGCTGGATAAAAAACCATTCGCATGGTATTGTCTAAATCTTCTCCTCCAAAACCAGGATTGCCTCCATTGCCAGGATGCAAACTATCCGTCAAGCGTGGAATGACAAAAAGTAAAGGAATTAAAGCTGCAAAAGCAAAAATATTATAGACCGCAGAAATACGTGCCTGCTTTTCGGGATCATCAAAAGAAGAACGTAAGACAAAATATGCAACATAAATCAATACGGATATAGCAGCCATATTTTGTTTGACATCCCAACTCCAATATGCTCCCCAAGTATGTTTTGCCCAAATAGCACCTGTCACTAGCCCCAGTATGCCATAAAGAATGCCGACCTTTGTAAAAGCCGAAGCTTTAAAATCAAACTCTTCATTCTTTGTTCTTAAATACCGTCCACTGTAAACTGCTGAGACGACCAAAATAATCATCATACCAAACCAAAGTGGAACATGATAAAAAAGATTTCGAATCGTTTCAGATAGTACATTTCGATATGGAAAAGACATCCCATCTTTTTCGTGTAAATTTGCTATTGGACTACGGGACCATTCCGCAACATCAAATTCACTTGCCGTATTTTTTTGAGAAATAAAAAGAGCACTCGGCAATACACTCGAACCATCTACCTCTGAATCGAGAATCAATGTAGCATCTTTCACTTTGGCTCCACCAGGCAATTTATCAGGAATGCTAAAAGTGGCGGTCATAAGATTATCACTTTTTACTTTGAAGCTCTTTGCCAATAAACTAAGTTCTTTGTCAACTTTTAACCAAGCTCTTATTTGACCTTTAGCGTCTCCAAAATTGGTATTATAACCTTGAATAATAAGCGTAACATCTTCACCTGTTGTAGTATTTAAAGGTGACACTTCTGCTATACCCGTTTTGAGAGGAACAAGCATACCTACGGTAAGAGAGTAGAGAACTAAAAGAACGCTTAAAATTTTCCACCAATGTTTCATCTGTTTGATTTTTTTTACTTTTTGCCAAAAAAACATCCATATCTGCTAGGCGTAGTTGAAAACTACGCTTTTATATTTCGCTGTTTCTAACAGCACCTTTTGCACGATGCTAAAATAAGGATCGTTTTAATCATTATCCTCCTGTGTTTATCCCTTAGTCATAGATGTTTCATCATGTTTTATTTTTTGGACGTTTTTTAATCCCGCCAAAGGTAGGGAAAGAGAATAAAAGCTAGTGCCACTAAAATCAAATCAATTGCCACAAGTATCATAATATCTTTATTGATCGAGGTGTCTTGCATTAAACGCAATGCATTAGCCGATAATTTTATCAAGGTTAGTAAAATTGGAATAATAACAGGGAAACTCAAAATCGCCATCAAGGTTGCACTATTATTGGCCTTCGCCGAAATGGCTGATATAAAGGTGAAAGTGATCGAAAAACCGACACTTCCTAAAAACAATGCTGTAAAAAATTGAAAACTATCTTTGACAGGGTTGCCTGCTACCAAACCAAAAAAGGTGTAACACAGTACACATAGCACCAATAAGATCAAACTATTGTACAAAATTTTGGAGATAATAATGGCTATCGGGTTGGCGAGACTGTAATAATATAATTGCCGATGACTACTTTCTTGTATAAAACTCTTAGCAATAGCATTGGTAGAGGCAAATAAGATAATTATCCAAAACAAAGCATTCCATACTTTTGGATCGACTTGAATGAAGGAAACATAAACTACATATATAGTCGATAGCACATAAAGTAGGATGCCACTTATCGCATACTTCTGTCGCCATTCGATCAGGATTTCTTTTTTTAGTAAAAAGCCTATTTCTTGTATCAAGTTCATTTCAAGACAAATGTACTATCCTATTTTTACAAAAAGAAACGCTAACCAGAAAAGGCTAGCGTTTCTTTTTATTTCTTACGAAAAACTGACAAATAATAAGACTTAAGTCTGAAAGTTTTTTACCTAAAAACTGACAAATTTTCCAACTTTACGTTCACCATTATTAATAACGTGGTAAACATAGGTCCCATTTGTAAGATGACTCGTAGACGTTCTTGTAATGGCATTTTTATCTTCGATATTTTTTTCTAAAACTAAACGACCACTCATGTCAAAAACTTGGATTGCAATATCACTATGCTCGGCATTATGTCTAATCTCAAGTATCTGGTCATAATGTTTAACTTCTAGTGCTGTTTGTGGAAGTGGATCAACCATAACAGTAGGCAAAGCAAGTACGGCTAATTGATTAAGCGAATTGCCCCATATCTCCGTAAAATCTCCAGCGAAATAAAGCTGATCTTTAAAACTTGCAGCAGCTCTTACTGTTTTATTGATTTCGGCATAACCGCCAAATTGTTCTTGAAATACAGTACCAAATCCAGAACCTGGAAAACCATTAATCATGGTTGATTGCATATAAAATCCACCTACAATAAAAAGTCTATTATTATATTCTACAAAATTATGAATGATACCATCATCAACAGGATTGATCCATTCATCTTCGGGTGACTTCCAAAGACCACCAGTGATCACATAATAGCCTATACCTTCATTAAGGTCGCTACCGATATAGACATCACCGTTATAGTACTTCAAGGCATGAACAGCGGCATTAGGACCGTTTAATGCACCTGACCAATCCCAATTATCCAAATTCCAATAAGCCAAATGATTCGCATTAATCGGATCAAAACCAGTATTGATATTTACTTGAGTATAATCACCACCAATTAATAAATCATTATTGACGGACTCCATACAATACACAGGGCCATCGACTGCTAAGCTACCATAAAAATCCCTCCAAGTATCTTGAAAATTATGCCAACTGGCAATATTTGAAACGGCAAGATCTCCGATCATATTAAAATCACCACCTACAAAAAGATAGTAGTTTACATGTACATCATACACAGGACCATCCATATCGCCAGTACCTTTGCTGACCCATTGGTTTCCATTCCAAGCAGCAATATTTTCATCATTCGATCCATCAATCGTAAAGTCACCAACAGCCCAAAGTTCGTTTTGATAAAACTCAAGATCATAAACGATTCCATTTAGTCCTTCCATGGTTTGATAGTTGTCACCGTCCCAAGCGATGATTCCATTTGCAGCGATGCCATCGAAGCTTGTAAAGTCTCCTGCGATATACAATTTGTTTTCGTCCGATTTCATCGCATGAATTCTACCATTAGAGCCTCCATTATTACCAACAGAATTGAAATCCCAAGTAACATATGCAGGTTGTATCCAAGCCAATTCATCCAATGTAAATCCATTGGTAGTTGCCCACCTTGTCAATTCAGGATAGTCCATATCACGCAAATAAGCAAAATTGTTTTCTTGTCGAATGCGTTGTACCAAATCAGATGCTCCACTTTCTAAAACCAAATAACCTACAGCGCAAGCAGTACCGAAGTCATCTACAAAATAAGGCTGTCTATTTTGATGTTTGGTGTTTTTGGGGAATAGCCCTTCTTGCCAATATTGCTTTAAAACATCTAACTGATGAATACGATTTTGTTGCTGTGCCACATTCAAATGATCTATATTTTTTGCACGAAGGTGCTGCTCAACAAGCATCAAATGTGTTTGTATTCGTTCAGTATCGTTTTTAAAAGAAGTAGGCATACATATTTCTTCCAAATCAACAGCTTGTTTTGCCCACTCTTTATTGACTTCATAAAGGTGTTCGTATA
>JAHDIP010000331.1 GCA_020630735.1 Saprospiraceae bacterium
GTAAACACTAACATATAAACTGTTTGCAAGAGCATCGTTATAAAAAGCGTGCCTACTCCTATACCCATTGATTTCCAAAAAGAAATAGAGCCATCTTTACTATAGAGATACCGAAAGAGTAATAATAATGCTATATAAGGCGGCACATAAGCAATAAATCTACTAATCGTTCCGATGACGTCCATTGGAAATAATCGGACAATGAAAAAACTATACACCATACCAAAAAGAAATAAGCCAAGTACCGTAGAAAGCATTGCGACAATAATCTTGTCATTACCTAAGCTGCTTTTTGGTTTTTTATCTAAAAAATCGATAATGTCTTTTTCAGTATTCATAGCATAAAAATTATAAAGTCCAACTCGTCAGACCATGTTGGGTGAAGGTAAATCGTTTAATCGATCCACCAAATTTTTCGAGTGTATCCATTACTTTGTAGCGACTATTATCAGGTGCATAAAACATCATAAAACCACCTCCACCAGCACCAGAGATTTTACCGCCAGTTGCGCCAGCTTTTTTAGCAGCCTCATAAATTTCGTCAATCATTTCATTCGTTACTCCGACTGCAGTTTGCTTTTTATGGTGCCAACCAAAATCCAGAATCTCTCCGATATTTCGAATCTTTCCTGTGAGCAAGGCTTCTTTCATCATCACCGCTTGCTCTTTCAGTTTGTGTGCTGCTTCGATTGGTTTGGCTGCTTTATCTGTAAAGTTAGTAGATTGTTTTTCGATGATCTTTGCAGATAAGCGACTCGTACCAGTATAGTATAATAAGATATTAAACTCTAACTCGTTGACATACTCTTGTCGAATACGAAGTGGATTGACAATAACTTTGTCATCGGCATAAAATTCCATAAAATTAAAGCCACCAAAAGTAGCAGCGTATTGGTCTTGTTTTCCTCCCGCCATTGCCAAATCTACACGTTCAATTTCGTAAGCCAACTGCGCCATATCGTATTCCCCTAAAGGTAATTTTAGCCATTCGGCAAACGCTCCTAATATAGCCACTGTAATCGTAGAAGACGTGCCCATCCCTGATCCTTTTGGTGCATCAACATAAGTCGTCAATCGAAAAGACAAGGGTTTCTTAATATAATCTTTTACTACTCGATTGTACACACCTTTTAGCAAATCTAAATCTCCATTTATTTCTAAATACTCCGCAGCATCTAGTTCTATTCGTTCGCCTAAGTCGACGGCATCTAAAATAATTTTTCCGTTGTCGAGTGGTTCGATGGTAGCAGAAGCATAGAGACTTACGGTTGCATTCAGTATGGCTCCACCGTAAATGTCAGAGTAAGGACTTACATCTGTTCCGCCTCCTGCTAAACCAATTCGAAGGGGTGCTTTGGCACGTACTATCATGTGGTATTGTAGTTTTAGATTTTATAACTTTCCTCGCCAGTAATTAATCATATCAACAATCGTTTGTTCGATGCTATATTGTTGTTTCCATTCAGTATCATTTATCAATCGAGAAGCATCACCATAGATGATTGGTTCGTCTGATGGACGTAGTAAAACAGGATCAACGAATAGACCAAAATCTTTTCCAATCTCTTTTTTTATAATCGGAATGAGGTCTTTTATTAAATACGCTTTTTGACCGCTGATGTTGTACACTTCTCCCCATTTTCCTTTTTCAGATAATAAGACTAATGCAATAATCAAATCTCGTACATCTGTAATTGCCCTTCGAGTCTCAATATTTCCAACCCGTAATTTATCTAGTTCTCCTCGTTCGATTTGTACGGCACGTTGTGTAAAATCTGCCATTACATCATTCACTTTTCGAGGACCTGTCGTATTAAAAATACGTGCTCTTATAGAACGAATTTTATCGTTGAAATGATATTGGAAAGAAAGTAAATCTTGAGAAACTTTACTTACACCATAAGGATGCATTGGGAGCAAAGTTGTTTCTTCTTTTACTGGTGTATTTTCGGGTGTAAGTGAAGCACCGTATTCTGCACTTGAGCAAGCTACAACGACAACAGGATCGTAGTCTTTTTCCATGTTTCGCAATACCTTTATGGCTTCAAAAACATTGATCGTTCCATTTACATTTACATCCATGGTTTCGGTTGGTCGCTGCCACGAAACGGTTGGATAACTTTGGGCTGCAAGATGAAATATTTTTTCGGGCTTGTACTTTAGAATCAAATCTTGTACCCCTTGAAAGTACCGAACATCACACTCAATCAGTGTCGCTTTATCTTGTACTTCTGAAATATCTGTGGTTGGTTTAAAATAAGAACCAATAATTTCGGAAGGCGTCATTCCTTTAGCACTATAGTAATCAATGAGATGCGAACCGACCATTCCGCCTGCTCCTGTTATTAAAATAGACATAGTTGAGTTTTGGATTGTCTAATAAAAAACCAAAGATAAGATTTTGTATTATACTTAATATTAATACCAAATCATTAAATTTGTGGCAAAACAAAGCTCTTTTAGGAAATATGAAGAAAAAGATTGTATTAATTGGCCCTACTTATCCATACCGAGGTGGAAATGCTTTATTTATGACGCATTTGTATAGTGCCCTGAAAGATGCTTACGACATCCATTTTATCAATTACAAAGTACTGTATCCCAGCCTCTTATTTCCAGGTACAACACAATATGATGAAAGTGAGGAGCACTTCGAAAAAGTGCCTAGCGTTCGTTTAATCAACTCGATGAACCCATTTAGTTGGTTAAAAACCGCTCGGCATATCAATAGTCTTTCGCCTGATTTAGTGGTTTTTGATTGGTGGCAACCTTATTTTGGTCCTTGTCATTATGGTATTTCGACGATGTTGACCAAAGAATTGAAAAATAAGGTCTTGTTTATTACCGAAAATGTGATTTCGCATGAGGCGCGTTGGATAGACAAAATATTGACCAATTTAGGTTTAAGCAATGCGCAAAAGTTTTTAGCACTCTCCAAAAAAGTAGTGGAAGACATTCAACCCATCGCTAAAGAGCGTCCTGTTTTTCGTTCAGAATTGCCTGTTTACGGTTGGTATTCTGTCAATGACACATTAGATTTAGGAAAAGAAAAAGAAACATTGGGCTTTAAGGCTACAGATACTGTCCTTTTATTTTTTGGCTATGTTCGTCAGTACAAAGGTTTGGATATTTTGATTGATGCTTTCGCTGAATTGGTCAAATCGAATCCTGATTTTAAACTCTTAGTTGCAGGTGAGTTTTATGACAAGCCTGATGCTTATTTTAAGCAGATAAAAGAATTGGGTATTGAAGATAAAGTAAAAGTCGTTAATCAATTTATTCCGAATGAAGGAGTGGCCAAGTACTTTTCTTTATCAGAAGTGGTGGTACTCCCCTATCGTTCGGCTACTCAAAGCGGTATTTTGAATATCGCTTATGGTTACCATAAACCTGTAGTAATTACCAATGTTGGTGGACTGTCGGAATTTGTTGATGTAGATGCTACTGGCGTCATCGTTCCTGAAGCGACAAAGGAAGCCATCATAAAAGGTGTTAACCGTTATTTTGAATTAAAGCCTAGTGTTGACTTTGCTAAGAATATTGAGAAACGAGTGGAGGAAAATAGCTTTGGGAAGATTGTAAATGTATTTGAAGATATTTTGAATAGTTAAAGGGATCGCTTCGCTGCGAGATATGAGAACGTTCCTTCGGAACTGCGAGAGGAGAGACACAATAATAGTGATCTCTCCTCTCGCAATTTAAGCTTTGTTTAAATGATCCCTTTTCTCGCAGCGAAGCGATCATTTACTCTTCAAGCGTCATTTTATCTTGCAATCGTTTTTTGATAATCGTACTTTGCCCTCCAATAACCTTCTCCACTAAATAATGATTCCGATTATGCGAATTGCGGGAAACTAATTCTGCCAAGAAACCTGTAACGAATAATTGTGTACCAATAATCATGGCTGTAAGGGCTATATAAAACCATGAGATATCAGCAATATTTTTAGCTGGAAAATCTGTTGTCAAATAATATAATTTTGAGCCACCCAAAAATAAGAATACGGTAAAGCCAAAGACAAACATCAAGGTACCTAAAGTCCCAAAAAAGTGCATTGGCATTTTACCAAACTTCCCGACAAAAGTAATAGACAGTAAATCAAGAAAACCATTGATAAAACGGGAGATTCCAAACTTAGTAACACCGTATTTTCGAGCTTGGTGTGTAACTACTTTTTCGCCAATTTTCATAAAACCAGCCCACTTGGCTATTACAGGAATATAACGATGCATTTCGCCATATACTTCAATACTTTTGACGACTTGCAAGCGGTAAGCCTTCAAACCACAATTAAAATCATGTAGATTATGAATACCACTTAAATAACGAGTAACAGCATTATAGAGTTTGGTTGGAACCGTCTTAGTAATAGGATCATAGCGTTTAGCCTTCCAGCCAGAGACTAGATCGTACTTATCTTCCACAATCATTCGGTAGAGTTCTGGAATTTCGTCGGGGCTATCTTGCAAATCAGCATCCATTGTAATAACAACATCACCTTGAGCCACTTCGAATCCTGTATTGAGGGCAGCAGATTTTCCGTAGTTACGCAAAAATTTCACCCCTTTCACACAAGGGTTTTTCTTTGTTAACTCTTCAATGACTTCCCAAGATTTATCATAGCTACCATCATCTACTAAAATAACTTCATAGGTAAACTTATGTTCGTTCATTACTCGACGAATCCATTCTTCCAATTCAGGCAATGATTCATCTTCATTAAATAAAGGAACGACTACAGATATTTGCATATTGATTTTTTGATTAGACTTAGTCTATTATTTCATTAGCATAGCAAATCAGGCTAATTACTAAAACCTGATACGATTTGAAACCACATCAGGTTCGATATTATTGCTTCTTTTTAATAAAAATTGGGTAGACTAAACCATATCTGGTCGATTTTTGCGCATAATAGCCGAAATAATAGCTGCTAATGGAAATCCAGGGAGAATTAAACCAAAAGCATAACCAAGTAAAGTTGTACTCATAGTCATATCAAAACTTTGCTGGTCTAAGGCATCTATTGCTGCTTCCATTCCGTCTTCTCCAAGAAAACCAGATAATTGCTCTATTGTGTCCACGGCTATTTCTTTTTGAACATCGACGAGGCTTCCATCTACAAAATTGAACATTACATAAACGAAGATAGAAGAAATTAAGCTTCCAATAACATAGGTTAAAAATGTAGGTTTTAGGGCTTGCCCCCAACTCATGTATCCTCCCATCGCTTCCTTATCATCAGCTGCGGCTTTGACCATACAAATAATAAATGCAGCAAAACCAAGCCAACTTGCCCAGGTTACAAAAAACTTTGGACTTACTAAATACCCTACTAAACTAATAACAACAGCCCCTAGTCCAGCAATAACTCCCCATTTTACAGCAGAGGTACCAGAGGATTGTCCAGCTCCATAACCCTCATTTTTATCTAAAACATCCATAATTTTTGAATTTTAAATAAGTAGTTGCTAAAGACACTGTTCTTATACAACTTCTTGGTTAGAAAATAAAGCTATCGACAAGATGCAATTTTTGTTTAAATAACAAAAATATTTTATCTGTTTAAATTTTTTCTTCTTGCTAAAAAAACATCCATGTCCGCTAAGCGTAGTTTGCAACTACGCTTGACTATTTCG
>JAHDIP010000332.1 GCA_020630735.1 Saprospiraceae bacterium
TGCTTGAGTATCAAATGATAAACAAACGCCTCCTTTTTTAATAAATAAAAGGAGACATTTGTCTATTTATAGCTTTATTTATTTGTTCCTTCTGCTAAATTTTCATCTTCAACTTCTTCCACCTCAATTTCTTCTTCTTCAACTTCTTTAGCTGTTTCAATATGGCAGTTTTTCATTTTATGAAATGCAAGATGCGCTTTTTTTCTAGTAGCCTTTTCTAGACTTCTTTTTGCTATTTTGTCTAGAACCTTAGAAGTTAATTTTTGTTCAGACCAAGTGATAACCTCATCGTGTCTATCTAAATAATATAAGATATTGACCAAGTTATGAAAAGCAGCCTTTTTCATCTTTTTCGCTTTTTTATCACTATCTGAAAGCTGGTTTACATGACTACTAAAGTAGTTAATGATGGGATCAAATTTGCTTTGTGTATCCTCTATAGATTGATTGTACTTCACTGTTTTGAATAAGGTTTCTACCGCCTGACATGCATCATTCCATGTTTTGAACTCACTATGTTTATTCGATCTCATTCTTTTTAGAAAGAACTTATAATAGGCTGGAGCATAACCATACAAATAATTGAGTTTCGAAAGCGTTTGTTTATACGCTAAGTTCGGATAGTTACGTTCAAAATCATCAAATTGAGGCATTATCTTTTCCGTCAATTCTTTATGTGCATATGTCTCAGAAGTATGACTCTTTGTCGTTAATTTTTTTACTTGATCTACTCTTATTGTTTTGATTAGTGGTAGCTTTTCTTCTTTCAAGTCTCCATCTACACTTACTTTAATTGTTTCCGTTTCGGTAAGATCATCCGAAGTTAAAAAAGGATTATCTGCAAGATCTTCTTTAGCAGCTTTTATCTCCGCTTCTTTTTTTAACTCGTATTTGGATTTCTTTTTATCCTTTTTTTTGTATCTAAAAGGATTACTTTCTCCATAAATATATACGTTTCCTTTTCCCTTGGCATTAGCAGAATATGAATATTCTGTCCAGGTTTTAGTTACCTTACCTTCTTTATCTTTTTTTTGTTTTTTCTCCGCTTTTTTTATTGGTCTACTAACGGAAAAACCATATACACTAAGCACTCCTTTTATAGTTGGATTGTCTGCGTCTATAGTCCAACCAAATATTTCTCTCTGATGCGGGTCAATCTCTGAAGAGTAAGTTCCTTTAGTGTTTATGTCATAGGTTCTCTTTTCTGGTTCTATATAATTTAAAGGCAATCTTGTTTTTTGGACACTACAATATTTACCTATGAATTTTGCTTTTTGAGCATGCAATATGTTATTACTAAGGAAGCAACAACCAAAAATCAATAAATACAACTTAATGTTTTTCATAACTTAAAATTATACCAGTGGTCAGTCATTTAAACATTGACAAACCACTAGGGTTAAAAATATTACTTAATAATTGATGTTGAGCAGCACCAATTTCTGTTACTATTTGAACAGAATTAGGTGCTGCCTTTTTTACCACTGGACTAGGAAAGATATTTTTGTTTCTAAAAACCAATACTAAGACCTCCAGTAATTTGAGATAAAGGTTTACTAGCGACATCACTTCCAAAAATAGAGTACTCTATAAATGGCGCTACTTTTTTGCCTAGCCGAATACCTGTTGTTGTACCATACCAATGAGAGGGACTTGCTTTGGAATCATTGATTTTTGTTGTACGATAGGTATATCGTGGGCTAGTATAAATTCCAATCCACTCT
Source organism: Saprospiraceae bacterium (assembly GCA_020630735.1). GTDB lineage: Bacteria > Bacteroidota > Bacteroidia > Chitinophagales > Saprospiraceae > JAHDIP01. The sequence goes on from JAHDIP010000332.1 coordinate 1,725, forward strand.
TTTGGGTGATAGGAAAAGTTTAGAGGGACATAGTAATCAACTGTTTTTATTTTATTCTCCCCTTCTCCTATCGTTAAATCCATGGTCAAATAACCAACACCTGCACCACCACTTGCTGCAAGTTTTGAGTCTTGGTCACCAAGAAATTGGTATTTAGCATAAGCTCCAGATGTTCCTAGAATAGATGCTTTTCCACCAATATCTAATTTATCTGTTATCCCATATCTCCAATCGATTTCTCCTGTAAATGCTTTTTGGCTTAGGCTATCTGTTTCTGATAAAGAATAATCGTAGCTTACTCGACTAGCGCCTAAGCTCAATTCTGTTTTTCCTTTTCCTAAAGTACGTGCTGTTTGCATACTAGACATTGATACACAACTAGAAAGTAGCATAGAACAAACACATGCTGCAACTGCATAAAAGAGTAGTGATTTTTGAATTTTAGTTTTCATTTTTTTAATGTTTTAAAATGTTTAATTAATCGTCTTTAATAAGGTTGTATCATCTACCGATTCTGAAAGCTGAGGAGTTTCTTCTTTGTTATAACTTTGAAGCATAATGGCACTAGTTGCCCCCTCATATCTGACGCTTTCGACCGATAGTGATGAATGTTTAATTATTAAATATTGTTATTTGTTTTACTTTTCTATATTTCTTTTCGCTTCTCGCTTTTTTGTTTTTGAATTGTATACTAATGAATTTGATCACCGTTCAAAAGGTTACCCTGAAGATGAAATAAAAATTTAATATCGGATGGAAAAGAACAATTTCAGCTATTTAGATTGTTATAAAGAATGAATAATTGATAAAAGAATGAAACTAAAATTTGATTTATCTTATTTTTACTTTTGGGAAGTGAAGTAATTTTCCGATTTTGAGAAAACTGCTATGTTTAAACTTAATTACTCAACTATTTTTAGTTATTGATATGGCCAAACAAGACAACGATTATATAAAAGGGCTTCTTACAAATGATAGAAAAGTGATACAAGAGATTTATGATAAAACATATCCAGGTATTGTGTCTTTGGTCAAAAAGAACAGCGGTGTAGAAGATGATGCTTGGGATATGTTTCAGGAAGGACTAATATTGATCTTAAAAAAAGTAAGAGAGCCTAACTTCAATTTGTCTAGTTCTTTTTTTTCTTTCTTTTATGGTATTTGTTATAACCTTTGGCGCAATGAGTTGCAAAAAAAGCGTCGAACAGAGGTAACTTTAGTAGATGATAACAAATACATAGTTGACGACAATATCGAAGATACTATGCATAAAGCCTCTCAATTAAGTCTTTACAAAGAAAAATTCCTTGGACTTGGTGCACGATGTCAAGAATTATTAAAACTGCATTTAGAAAAACGATTAAAACTTAAAGAGATAGCTAAAACAATGGGATATGCCAATGAAAATGTAGTGAAACAACAAAAACATAAATGTCAGCAGCAACTTATTTTAAAAATCAAAGCCGATATGCGGTATAAAGAATTAAGAAATGACTGATAAAGATTTACAATTATATGAACGTATCCAGCAATATTTAGAAGGACAGTTGCAAGGAAAAGAATTAATTGATTTTGAAAATCAACTTAAAACAGATAAAGCATTAACTACGGAAGTTATTTTGCATCGAAACCTTAGAGAAATTGTTGAACCAGAAGATAAACAAGTTACTCAACTAAGAAATACTTTACAAGAGATACGCCATCAATCACAGAAGAAAAAAGAAGATAAACCAACTGTCAAAATTATTCCTTTTAGAAGGATAATAATGTCGGTTGCTGCTATTCTCTTATTGGGAGTTATAATTTTCTTCGTCTTTATTAATAAGCCTCTAAATGAAAGACTATTTGCAGACAATTTTGAAACAGAACCAATATCCTTTATTTCAAAAAGTGCTACCTCTAGAAACCAAATAGCTCATTTACAACAAGTATTCAATAATGGTCAATATGAACAGTCTTTAGCATTAGCCACTCAATATCTGAAAGATAATCCGTCAGATTATAATGTACAATTATCTAAAGGGCTAAGTCAGCTAAATCTTAAACAGTACGAAGTTGCCACTCAAACTTTTCAAACACTTGATAAGTCTGATCGTAGAGAAGCTATTGATAAGTCCAAATGGTATTTAGCAATGACTTATTTAAAACTAAATGAATTAACTAAATGTAAAGCAACTCTTCAAGCTATTTTGGACGAAGGAGGATATTATCCGAAGGATAAAAATCTGCTTGAACTAATTGAACAACTATAGAAGCCTTAGAACAATAACTTCTCCTCCCCTACTAGTCATAAAACAAACATTCTACTTGATTAGTATTTTAAACTAATAAACTAATTTTAGTATTTAATAAAATAAAAGTTGGATTACCTCCATTTAGAATACTAATGCTTCTTTCGCTTAGAGACTGTTTAGATTTTTTTTAATCTTACTTGCTAACATCCCTTTACTCTCAACATAACTGAGTCTTCGTTATATATTCCCTCGAATTCGGGGGAATTAAAATTGGAGGTATTTAGCTTTCCAAAACGATCCAAAACTCGATTGTATTTTATTTCTAAGTCTCTTTCAATCAATCTGTATCTGTATCTCTACCACCATCGCACATATTCAAGGATAAATAATTCTTATCTTTTTTCTTTCTCCTATAGCTGTATATTCTTACCTTTTATAGTTATTGATAGTATTTTTATTTTATTAGTTTAAACTAATATTAATCAATTCTTTTTGAATCATCATTGTTTAAAGTGCTAATACTTGTTCCTGTTAATAAAATATTCATTTCTTCGATGGCCGATTCATTCAAAATCTGCAGCCTCTGCTGTTCATCACATCCCCACTTCAGCAATTTTGCACTTAGGCTTTGAAGATTTGATAAGACAAGTAATTGCTCAGCAGTAGCGTAGTCTCGCATATTACCCTTCAACTTGGGGTTTTGCTGCCTCCATTCTTTGGCTGTTAAACCAAATAGAGCAACATTAAGCAAGTCTGCTTCATTTGCAAAGTACAATCCTTCTCGTTTGGTATCTTGAACCTTAGGTGGAATTAAATGTATCCGAACTGCCTCTGTATGGATTTTATGATTTGCTTTGGTCATTATTCTCTTTACATGCCAATCTAAATTCTTGATAGACGATTCTTCTTCCTTCAATCGTTGAAACTCTCTCACTAAATAGAGATAGAAAGCAGGACTCAACCAAGAAGCAAATTGTACAGCTATGTCCTTATGAGCGAATGTTCCTCCATAACGACCTGTTTTTGCTTGCACCCCTACCCCATTCGTCCGCTCTACCCATTTCTTTACTGACAGCATAAACCGATTAGTACCTGCTTCATTGTATATTCCCTCGAATTCGGGGGAATTAAAATTAGGGTTATTCAATTTTTCCCAAATACCCAGAAATTCGACAGTGTTCTTGTTCCGAAGCCACTTTTCAATCAAACCTACATCACCATCAAACCCCTGTACCATATCTGTTAAAGAGATATAATCCTTTGCTTCTTTTTCGTACAATCGTATGCTCTTACCCTTTATAATTATTGTTGATCTTTTAAGTTTTGTCATTTTATTATTTTAAACTAAAAATCTATTATTAGTAAATAATTTTTTAATGCTTAAAGTATAATATGCTGCAAATATATAGAATGTTTGTCTCACTACTTTCCTTTACTCCTACCCCACCTATAATTTCAGCATAAAATAATTGGAGCTTCATCCTTTGTTGCATCATCTACTATTCTGATTTTTTGGCCGAGTACTCAAAATACTAATTATGACTTTAAAGCAAGAAATATGTCAGTACCATAAAAGTTATGCTATTCACTTTTAAGCAAATAGCAAAGTATCCGTCATTTTAAATAAAACCATGTAATCTATAAAAATGAGGTATTTACTATATTAATTATTTT
>JAHDIP010000333.1 GCA_020630735.1 Saprospiraceae bacterium
GTAGTAGCAAAAGAGCATAAACGAAATCAGGAAGTTATTTTTTAACCATTACTAAATAAGCTATTCTGATAAAATATTTTCTAGAGAATTTATTTCTCTAAACACAAAAGGGCTGCTCGATTTATTTCGAGCAGCCTTTTTTTTATTCCACAACCCAACCATTTAGGTCATATTTTAGGTCTTTCTTATTGAACGCTCTTTTACACAAAAAAAACATTCTAAACAAAAAGCTTTTATCAACTAAAACAATTCCAAAATGAAAAACCTAAAGACCTATCCATTATTTATTTTTTTAGTCCTTTTTACTAATTTTCTTTTTGCACAAAACCCTTTGGATAGTTGCATTAATGCCATGGACTTAAATCATCTATTAGGCGCTGGTGTAGGCATTCAACAATCATCAAGCCTGATAAACAATTTTGATGCAACTACTGATGATTCTGATCCTACTACTGGATGGGAATGCTTTGGCGAACCCGATGGTTCTGGTGATTTTCCTAGCTTAGAAACTACTGTTTGGTTTACATTTACTGGTGATGGAGAGGTATACCATATCGAAACCATTGAATGTATAGCTACTGACTATATTGATAATGGTGATACTCAAATGGCTATTTATACAGGCTCTTGTGATGATCTTCTTCCTTTAGATTGTAACGAAAATGTCATAGGAGCACTTAATAGTGTTTTCTCTGCTGGTCTAGATTTACATACAGAGTTTGGTACGACCTATTATATCATGATTGATGCATTCAATTTTAAGGGTACTACTTTTGATGGTGAATTTTGTATTGAATTTACACAACAAGCTCTTATTGATTGTACACAACTTAGCATCGGGGAATACACTGGTGAATCAACTCTTTGTTTCAACGAATCGACTAGTTTCGAATTTACTTCAGCCCCTGTCATCCCCAATATCGGACCTAATTCGAGTTTAGTATGGGTCGTAACTACTGAAGATATTTCTGGTTCAGCTAATCCTGTATTAGAAAATTCTTTTGCTGGAAACTTTAGTCCATCTGAAGTTGTTTATACACCTGTTTTTGCAAACTATGGTACTCCACTTCCTGCTGGATTATGGTACTTTACTCCGTTCATCTATGGTGGTGCTGTTGATACATCTGCGGCCCAAGATGGTGCTTTATCAAACTTAGATATTGCTAATGCTAGCTGTAGCGTTACTGGAAATTCCCTCGGTATTACTTTTTTACCTGAATTTCATCCTTTAACAGTATATATGTATAGTAATTGTACTTACTGTGAAAGTAATGGTGATGCTAAAGTTAAAGTTACTGAAGGTTCTGGCACTTATAACTATGCTTGGAATAATGGTGATACTACTGCTACTATTTGGGGCTTGTCTGCTGGTTATTATACAGTTACTATTTCTGATGCAACTGGTTGTGTACCTACAGTAATAGATAGTGTTTTAGTCGATTATTGTGCTGCTGTTGGTGACCTTGAAGTAGTCGAAAACATCACTGTTTCTCCAAACCCAACTAATGATTTCGTAATGATCAGTTTAGAAACTGTAAATACGGAAGCGATTAGCTTACAAGTATTAAACATAACTGGTCAAGTAGTGAAAGCTTTCCCTACTCAAACGACTAATGCTACTCAATATGATCTAGATCTTTCTGATTTAGCTGAAGGGGTTTACTTCGCTAAATTTACGATCGGTAATAAAGTAGTTGTTGAAAATATTATTTTAGTTAAGTAAGTCTTTCTTATTACTCTAACCAAAAGGGCTGCTCGAAATAAATCGAGCAGCCCTTTTGGTTTAGCATCTTACTTATTTACAATTCTACTCCCCGATATCCTCATTCCACAGTTGTGGTTTATTTTCGATAAAATCTTTCATCAGTTGAATACAAGTTTGATCGTGTTTGACTTCAATCTCTAAACCTCTACTCTTAAGTAATGCTTCTTCCCCCATGAAAGTTTCGTTTTCTCCGATAACGACTTTAGGAATACCATATAATAAGATCGCTCCTGAGCACATTGAGCAAGGCGAAAGCGTCGTATAAATTGTACACTCTTTATAGACCTTTGCCGATAAGCGTCCTGCATTTTCGAGGGCATCCATTTCGCCATGCAAAATAGCGCTACCTTGTTGTACTCTTCTATTGTGTCCTCTACCAATTATTTTTCCATCGTGTACTAAAACAGAACCTATAGGAATGCCACCTTCTGCTAATCCTTTCTTTGCCTCCTCAATGGCGGCTTGCATAAATTTATCCATTAAATACCAAATTGTTGGAAGTGATGATCCATATGTTTATAAAATTGATTACTCCATTCTTTCGAAGTCAATGCACCAAAAGCTGAACTTTCTTTACCTTCAAAAAAAGCAGCTCCTTTTTCTTCTGTCATTTTAATGTAGTTAATTAACTTCGCTTTTTCTTCTTCAAAATTTCGATCACCTTTGATAATAAAATAAGGTGCTGTACCACCATTCTTCCTGTAAGGCTTCTCGCTAACAACCGCACTTTTCAAAAACAGTTTAAACATAAATCGTTTAAATGCATTATTGTTGACCTCTTTTTTACCATAAGTAATATCATAATTGACATTGAGGTGTGCCAACATTTGAGCCGCATTCATTTTCCCCCATTGAGGAACAGTATCGCCCTTAAGTTTTTCTAATCGCTTTAGTATTGCAGTAGTTGTAGATTTTTCAAAAACATTTAGTAATGCCATTTTATTGTTTTTTTATACAAATTGTCTATTTCTTTTTCTTCAATGCATCTGCAGGAGCTGGTACCCAATGGTGTTTCCCTCCAGCACGATCATCATCAAAGGTTGTAGGAGCTTTATCATTTTCCATATACTCTTTCCATGTTTCATGTTCTGTCCCATCATCTCTACGCACCATTGTAATACATTCTTCGACTGGACAAACAAGTGAACAAAGATTGCAACCAACACAATTTTCTTCTATGATATATGGTACTCGTCCTTCGCCGACTTCTTTCAAGCCTATTGCTTGATGCGCACCATCTTCACAAGCGGTATAACACAATTGACATTCAATACATTTCTTTTCGTCAATACTCGCTACTACTTTATACTTAAGATTAAGGTTCTCCCAAGTTTTGACATTGTTGACAGATTTGCCAATCATGTCATCCATGGTATTAAAGCCTTTTTCAGTCATGTAGCGTTCAAAACCTGGTAAAATTTCTCGAATGATACCAAAGCCATAATGCATGACTGCTGTACAAACTTGTACATTCGTAGCACCTAGCAAAATATGTTCTGCAGCATCTCGCCAGTTTTCGATTCCTCCAATTCCTGAAATTGGTAGATTCATGTCAGGATGCTGCGCACAGTTTTTGACCATATTCAAAGCAATAGGTTTTACTGCAGGACCACAATAACCACCGTTAGTACTTTTTCCATCCACTACAGGATAAGGTACAAAGGTATCTAAATCAACACCAATAACACTTTGAATCGTATTGATCAATGAAATAGCATTTCCTCCACCTTCGACTGCTGCTAAAGCAGGTACCGTAATATCAGAAATATTAGGCGTTAGTTTTACAATAACAGGCACTGTTGCAACTTCCATAACCCAACCGACAATTGTTTTCAGCACATTCGGTTCTTGCCCTACAGCTGACCCCATTCCTCGTTCACACATACCATGCGGACAACCAAAATTTAATTCGATGCCATCGCAACCTGCATTTTCAACATCTTTTACGATCTGGTGCCACTGCTCTTTCGACTCTACCATTAAGGAAGCAATGACGGCATGTTCTGGGAAATATTTTTTGACTTCTTCGATTTCTCGAAGATTATCTGCTAATGGACGGTCTGTGATTAACTCAATATTATTAAGCCCCATCATTCGAGTATTACGATAGTTGACGGCTGCATAACGACTTGATACATTAACAACAGGAACGCCTAGTGTTTTCCAAACAGCTCCACCCCACCCTGCATCAAATGCTTTCATGATTTGGTAACCCGAATTAGTTGGAGGCGCAGAGGCCAGCCAAAATGGATTTGGAGATTTTATTCCTGCTAAATTGGATGATAAATCTGGCATATTTTAAGTTTTTTAAATCAATTAATTGGATAAAGTTTGATGAATTGCTTGGGCTGCTTTTTTGGCTTCGCCGCAAGCATTGACTACCTCCGCCCCTCCATTTACTGCATCGCCTGATGCAAAATATTTTGGGTTAGTGGTTTGGAAGGTGTTTTCATCTACTTTTATTCTTCCTTTTCCGTCTAGCTCTAACCCTTCTATTTGTTCAAGGAAAGTAACTTGTTTTTGTTGCCCCGTAGCTAAGATGACCATATCACATGGAAGTAAAAATTCGCTTCCTTCTTCATTGGTTACTTTCCCATCTTCTACTTTTGTTTTGACCAAATAAACACCTTCTACTTTCTCTTTACCAACTATAGCCAATGGAGCAGCACTGAACAATCCTTTTACTCCTACAGCTTTTGCTAAATCGTATTCAAATTCATAAGCGCCCATATCTTCTTTTGAACGACGATAGATAAGAGTAACTTCTTCAGCGCCCATTCGAGCAGATTCTGAAGCAGCGTCCATTGCTGTATTTCCTCCACCAATTACAATTACTCGTTTTCCTACAGCAGTCGTAAGTGGTTTCAATTTTATTTGTTCAATAAACTCTGTAGCACCAGTACAATTTTCTAAGTCCACTCCTTGTAATTTAAAGGTATTCGTATTTCCTAAACCGATACCTAAAAAGATAGCATCATATTTTTCTTCGAGTTCAGCTAATTGTCCAGCCGTTTCGATTCGATAATTATAATGGACTTTGTATTCGAACTGATCTTGCAGATAAGCCATTTCGTCTAAAACTTCCTTATTGGTAATTTTGTAGGGAGCACAACCATATAGAGCTAGCCCCGAAGGCTGTTCTTTCGCTTCAAAGATATCTACCTCATAGCCATGTAAGCGCAATTCACAAGCACAAGAAATACCAGCAGGACCAGCGCCAATAATAGCTACTTTTTTTCCATTAGGTGCACCTGCTTTATAAAGGTGTTTGTTTTCTTGTTGCACTTTGGTGGTTGCAAAACTTTGTAAACGACCAATTTCTATTGGTTTTACATCTTGATTATTATACACACAAGCACCTTCGCAAAGGACTTCTGTTGGACAAACTTTGCCACAAGCATTTCCAAAGTAATTAGCATCGTAGATCGTCTGTGCAGCACCATCAACATTTCCAGTATTGATCTGTCGGATAAAAAGTGGAATGTCTATACTTGTAGGACAAGCTTGTACACAAGGTGCATCATAGCAATACAAACAACGAGAGCTTTCATAATGAGCCATCGTTGGATTCATCAACGGTTTTATGGATTCGAAGTTTTGTGCTACTTCTTTTTCAGAAGTAGGTCTAGTATATTCTGCCATTCGTTTAGATTTAAAAGTCGTTTACAATTTTCACCATTTATAAGCATACATCTTTTTACGAAACTCAATGTGCAGATAATGGAATAGAGAATAGAGTTTATTTTACGTTGCCTTAAATACTACTAGTCTCTTTTATATACTGAAACCAAAGTGGTTTTCGGATTGTCAAACGTTCAAAGTACCTAAAA
>JAHDIP010000045.1 GCA_020630735.1 Saprospiraceae bacterium
CATCAGTTCCAAACATATATTCAGAAATCTCGAATTTTTGTTGTAGTTCTACAGGGTTTAAGGAGTTAGTAAAGCTCATTGTATATTCTCCCATGTCAACAGGCGTATAAGGGTCAAACATAACAGTTACCGTACTATCTACTAAAAGAGAAGGAACAAGAACACTAAAGTTTTCTACGTTACCATTCGGATCGGTAATATCCAAATTAACAGCGACATCAGTAGCATCAACACCAGTAGAGTTGACTAAAGAAACTTCGGTAATATCCAAAGGAACAATCTGACTTTGCGGAGTCGTATAGTGGTACAAGCCAAGCGCATCATAAAATGCAGGAACGAACATAGTAATGTTCACAGTTTCACCATTTTCCATAGCAGTTAGAATGGTTTGGCAATCTTCTAAAGAAATACCACCAGACGGAATAGTAGCCAGTCCGCCAAAATCACCACCAGCAGCCATACCAAAAGCTCCATCACCAGGAACATTATTACAAATAACAGCCGCAATCGCACCAGATTGTTGAGCACGATAAACTTTATCACTAAAGAAACAAGCTCCTCTACTGATTAAGGCAATTTTACCAGTAAGTTCCATATTATTTGTAACAGTATCACAAGCCATATTGGGTAAGTCACCATCAGCATTACCTAAAGTATCAGTAACTACTTCAACAAGATCACCAGTAACGGATTCACCAAAAGTAAGATTACCACCAAAATCATCAGCAGGAGCACCAACTTCGATAGCTCCAGAAATACCTGAAGGTGCATTGATCTCAAAACGAAGACCATCTTGAGCACTAAGATTGAACGCTAAAACGGTACAAAAGAGGAAAGTAAAAATTCTTTTCATAATATCTTTTTTTAATTAAAAATAGAACAATTTATTTATATGATAAAAAGTTAATAATAGATTTGTAATAAAGATTGCTATTAGACTAAGTTTTCTAGAAGAAATCTTAGATTACAGATTATTAAAATTAATCTATTATTAAGTCTCAAAAATAATATAAATTAATTGATTTTTATCAAAGTGTTAAATTTAATTCGTCTGTATTGATACAATTATTACTACTTTTGGTCAATTATTCTCCAAATCGACAAAGACAGGCATAATTAATTTCTTCGATATGATAATTTCTTATATTTTTAAGAGAAAATTGATTTTTTTGTCAAACGAACATTTATTAAATTCCTAAAATATGAAAAGAAGTTTAACCCTTTTTCTGATACTGCTAATGGGGTCCACCATGATTTTTGCACAATCTGTAATGACTAAAAGTCAAAATAGACACTTGATAAAACGTAGTCTTAATATTCCTCCTGTAGTAGAATTAGAAACAAATCAATCTGCTGAAACACCAGATAATCAACCCGAACAATTAGTCTCGAATCGCTTTGAAACCATTGTCGGTAGTACCCGCTTTGACGTACAGACTTATGGAACTATGCCTAGCCGTATTGTTAATTATGGCGATAATCTTGTCTCACTTATTTGGCTAACAGGATTAGATGATGCTGGTGGTTTTGGAGACCGTGGTACAGGTTACAATCATTATGATGGTTCCTCTTGGGGGCCTGTAAGTGGCGATCGTATTGAACCCGATATCCGCTCTGGTTTTCCTGCATTTACTGTTACAGGAAGTGGCAACGAAATAGTATGCAATCACAAAACTCCCGTTCCATATGAGCATCGTACATATACTAAAGCGGCTGGTTCTACTGATTTTGTAGAGGCAACTGTTCCTAATAATGTACCAGGTGGTATGCTTTGGCCTCGTATTGCCGCTAGCGGAGATAATGTACACGTAATTGGTGTTACTACGCCTGTCGAATTTGGCGGATCTGTATATGAAGGAGCCGATACTCATTTATTATACTATCGTTCTCAGGATGGTGGAGCTACTTGGGATATTCAAGATATGGTAATTCCTGGATTGGATACTGTTTCTTGGACTACTTTTCCGGCTGAATCTTACTCTATAGATGCAAAGGACGATGTAGTAGCTGTACTTATGAATGACCAATGGGGAGATGTCGCTTTATTTAAGTCTGTGGATAATGGAACAACTTGGGAAAAAACAATCATTAACGATTTTCCATTAGACAAATACGTTGATGATTCTGGCTATACTTTTGCCGATATCGGAGGGTTTGATACGAATGGTCCTGGTGCTTTTGTCGAATCTCCTACCTTAACAGACTCTTTGGCCATCCGAACAACTGATGGAACAGGGAATTTAATTATTGACGAAAATGATAAGGTGCATGTTTGTTTTGGTGAAATGTATGTAACAGACGATTTTGCAGGTGCAGGTACCTTTTTCTATCCTTCTTGGAGTGGTTTATTGTACTGGAATGAGGATATTCCTACCGATTCTTTACGGTATATAGCTGATCTAGTTGATTATGGTGAAGATGAGGTTTTTGATTTTGCGGGTGATATAGCATTTTATGGCTCTAGCCAAACAAGTCATCCTTCTTTTGGAATAGATGTGGCAGGAAACTTATTTATCTCCTACTCAGGTGTTGCCGAAGGTTTTATATACGAAGATGATGATCAGAATTTTAGACACATCTATTTATTATCTTCTGAAGATAATGGCGAAAACTGGTCAGCTCCAACAGATATCACTAGCCCAACTTATATTGAAGAATTTTATGAACTAATGGAAACAGTCTTTCCATCAATAGCACGTCATGTTGATGATAAAGTTCACCTTGTCTTCGAACGTGACTTTAGACCTGGACTTGGCGTTTGGGGAGATGAAGATCCTTCTACTTTTAATGATATTTGTTATATCGCTGTAGGAAAAGAGGATTTAGTAACTGTTAGCACGGAAAATATCATTAGTGCTGATAAGATCGAATTTACACTTAGTCCTAATCCAGCTAAAGCTTTTACTTCGATCAATTATACTTTAGATAAACAAGAGGAAGTGACAATTGAAGTATTTAATATTGCTGGACAAAGAATAAATACCATCTTTAAGGCTAAGCAACTAGTAGGCACACAGTCTCATATGCTTAACTTGGAAAACTATGCTACTGGTGTTTACTTTGTTAATATAACGCTAGGAGATAAAATTGCTACTCAAAAGTTGGTGGTAAAATAAATACTACGACTTTGAAGGTTTTTACTGTTTAAGGACCCTTATTTTTCTCAATGGTAGTTTGGTAAATTAAAGTTACTAAACCTTCAATTGGGTTAGGTCTGGAAATTGGATAAAACCTTAACAGGAGTCATACTGAATGTTTGAATAGATGATTCGGTATGACTCCTGTTTTTATACTTTTCAAACAAAAGGAGTGGCAACACTACTCGTTTTAGTTAAAATTAAGTGTTAAAAACTGTTAAGTACAATATATAAGAAGCTTAATATGTTAAATTTGTAGAGAAATTTAGACCTTTTTTGACATTTCCTGTGCAACCTTTCTTCATTTGATTTGTCTTTTATAGTAAGTGGTCGGTTTTTAGACGATTTTTGTCGAAAAAAATGACCTTTTCATAAATTTTAACATACTTTATCATAAAGATCCCAAACGATTTATAACCCTAATTATTTGCTAAGATAAACTAAACCAAAACCACAGATGAAAAAATCGACTCTCCAATACGTACTTTTTACTTGCTTACTCATATTAAGCTTAAGTTCTTATATCTTTATCAAAAAGGTTACTGTGGTACAGCCAACTGCTACTGAAACAATAGAAGAAACCGCCGATCAAGATAATGATACGGTTTTACCAGATGTAAAAATCATTAAAAAGGTAATACAGAAAGGTAAAGATTATATTTTTATGTTTTAACTTTTCCGACTTTCTTTTTCCAATAACGCATCAAACCTGTTACGCTCATCCAAGAAGGATTAGCCATTTCGTAACGTAGTAATCCATCTTTGTCAATACCTGCAGCGGTTAAAGTATCTGCAACATATTTCTGAAAAACAGGAACCACTTCTGCTACAGAAGCATCATCTTCCCAATAAGGTTTAATCCAGTTTGCCCAGTCTAATAAACATTTTTCTAATTCATTTAGATGGCGAGTAATATTTACGACTTTTCCAAAATGCGTTAGATACATGACTTCCAAATCGATAGACTTGATCAGTCGTATAGAACGTTGCCAATCCTCAATATTAATATCAGGAGGAGGACATGGAGGCATTACGATACCTTTTTCAATTTTTACACCAGCTACATCTCCAGCAAATAGAGCCTTACCCACTTGCCAAGCAATATGATGAGTCGCATGACCAGGAGTATGCCAAGCTTTGAAGGTAGTATCTCCAACTTTTATCGTTGTACCATGATCGATACTTTTCATTTGTTTTTCTGGTATTGCTTTCATTTCACCCCAAAGACTTTCCATTGCATCCTGATAGATACGCTTGGCTGAATCCATTAATTTAGAAGGATCAAGTAAATGCTTATAACCAACAGGGTGTACATAAACTCTAGCCCCCATCTCAGCAAACTTCCAAGCTGCACCAGCATGATCAAGATGAATATGCGTAAGGAAAACATGTTTTATATCTTCAACATTAAAACCTTTATCTTCTATAGCTTTTTTTAGCATAGGGTAAGTAGAGTAGGGACCTGTTTCAATTAAGGCTAATCCATTTCTTGTTTCCACCAAAAAAGCTCCTATGGCTTTTTTTACTTTTTGAAATTCTAAATCAATAATATGTATCATATCTACGAAGGTACCATTTTATTAAGAATTTTAAGAATATATATCCTTCTTCTTTATACGGTTAAAGTTTGGAAATGGTTCTGTTTGAAGTAGTTAAATATGATTTTGTTAAGTTGGCACTCATACAAGAGTGTATGGGTAAAACGTATAAAAGGCTTCCGAGCGTACATTGTTTTATGAAATTTTCAGAACATTTTACAGTACCATGCTCTTGAGAAATCTTTTTTAGATAGACTTCTTCTATCGGATTTCCCCATCCTTGATCGAGCTGTTGCACAATTTGACCATAATAGATCCCCAATTTATCGTCTAATATTCTATCTTTTGAAAAATGTACACCACCTCCATAAATGATCACCTCATTTCGATCTGGATGTAAGGCTACTATAGGACAAGCAAGAGCCACTGCAATATCGTCATAATGGCATACCCCTAAATGTTGCATCACTAGATCATAAAACACGAAATTTCCAGGTCGTATTTCGTCCACTCCACTAAAGTCTTCTACGATGCTGCAAGTGGGTGTATCTCCGATAGATAGCATTGCATTAGGATACCTTGATTTTAGTAATTGGAGTTTAGATACAGTATCTGCATGAATGCTGCTCAATTCCGCTGTGCTTTTGGCAGCATAACTATGACCTGGGTGGCACAGAAAACCATCAAAAGTCAGTTTTTGAGTAGCATTTATTACAGCCAAGATAGCATCGATTCGATCAGTAGAGCTAAAATGAATACCTGTTCTATGATAACCAGTATCTATTTTGATAAACAAGTGAATAGGATGCTTTAGTTTATCTTTTATAAGATCCAAAGCATCAACAGATTCTACTAGAAGGTTTAATTTAATTTTAGAAGCTAAACTATTGATTTTGTCAATCTCTAAAATATTCATCGGAAAGGCTACAGTTATATCTTTCCAACCATCCTCCATAAAGTACAGTGCCATATTTAAAGAGGAAACGGTAATTTTATCGACACCATATGCTCTAAACCATCTTCCTATTTCATGCGATTGGTGGGTTTTAAAATGTGGACGAAATATCAAATTATTCCTATTGGCCTTATCAGCCATACGTTGGATATTCCGCCTACATTTTTCTTCGTCTAAAATTAACGTTGGTTCTATAATCATAACTTCTACATAAAATATTCAGCCTTCATTTCTATAGTAAGATTATCTGAACTAGCCAATCGTTCGTGTAACGCTTTCGTTTTAGGTACCTCATATTCGAAGAAATAACGAAGAGTATGTAACTTACTTTGGTAAAAATTATAATCATCTTCAGGAAGTTCAGCTTGTAATGCTTTATCTGCAACAATACCCTGTTTTAGCCACTGCCATGCAATCGTAATTGTTCCAAAATATTCTAAGTATAATGTCGCATCAGCCAAAAAGACTTCAGGTTTATTATTCATGGCAACTTGTATCAATTGCATAGTCAATTCATGGATAGCTTTCAATCGTTCAGCAAGTTTATCGGCAAAGGGCTTTAAAAATTCAGAAGACTGAGCTGCAACGATTTCTTTCTGAATTTCTGCCATAAATAATTTCACTGCTTTACCAGAATGCATCATTACTTTACGACCCAACAAATCCATCCCATGAATACCAGTAGTACCTTCATAAATGGCATTTACACGAATATCTCTGTAGTATTGTTCCAATGGAAAATCATCGCAATAACCTGCGCCACCCAAACATTGCAAACCAGCACTGACAGAATGTATACCCATTTCTGAAGGATAAGATTTTGCAATAGGGGTTAGTAGTTCTAAGAGCAAATGAGCATTTTCTTTTTCTTCACCAGTACTTACAGAAGCAATATCAGCATAATAACTACATTGCAATAATAAAGATAAACTCCCTTCAGTGATTGCTTTTTGGAATAAAAGCATACGTTTCACATCTGCATGTTCAATGATGAGTACTTGAGGTAAATTCGGATCTTTTTTCGATAAATGTCTTCCTTGTGGGCGTTCTGTAGCATATTGTAATGCTGCGTAGTAAGCGGCGGTTGCTTGGGCATTGGCGATCATACCTGTAGCTATACGTGCTTCGTTCATCATTTGAAACATATAGGATAATCCTCGGTGAGGTTCGCCTACGAGATAGCCTCTACAATCATCATTTTCACCAGCCATAATATGAGCAGCTACATATCCTTTTTGTCCCATTTTGCCAAAAATACCAGCAGTGCTAACATCGTTGGAAACTAGACGACCATTTTCATTTCGAAGTTTAGGAACGACAAAAAGAGATATTCCTTTTGTTCCAACTGCAGCACCTTTGATGCGAGCTAAATATAAATGCACCACATTTTCAGTTGCTTCATGATCACCACCCGATATATAGATTTTTTGACCTTTTATTTTGTAATAACCTTCTTCCGTTTCTTCTGCCGAAGAGGTGATATCTGTAAGTGAACTGCCGGCCTGAGGTTCCGTAAGTGCCATTGTACCTTGCCAGTCACCTGCATACATTGGAGGTACATAGGTTGATTTTAATTCTGCTGTTCCGAAAGCTTGAATCAGATTAGAAGCTCCTTGGGATAAAAAAGCATAAGCAGCTGCATTGGCATTAGCAGCATAAAACACGAACAAGCCTGCATTCATAACTACAAAAGGCATTTGCTGACCACCGTTTTCATAAGTATCATGTGCCGATATCCATCCAGCTTCTGCTAACGTTTTGATAGCAGTTTTAAGACCTTTATGGACTTTTACAGCACCATCTTCATAGTAGGCTTTGTTTTTATCCATATCTGTATAAATCGGAAATAGATAAGTATCACCAATTTGCTTTGCAGCATCAAGCGACATATTTATGCCTTCTTTATCATAATCTTGGTAGTACTCAAAGCGATTGAGACTTGCTACATCAAAAACTTCATTTAAAAGAAATTTTATGTTTTTTATGCTTACGTATTTTTCAGCCATTTTTATTGTTTGTTTTTTTGAAAGACCAAAGATAAAGAATGCTTTAAGAAATTCAAATACCATTACTTAATCAACTATGATCATCTTTTTTATGAGCTTCATGTTCTTGCGCAGATCTAAATCCAATTAAATTTCCATCAGGATCTCTAAACTTTGCAATAGTTCCCCAGTCGAATTCATAATAGTCGTATGGTATTGAATGTTCTTCTAAAACCTTACAGGCTTCTTTTACATCAGGAACATTTAAACGCAGACATGTCCGATCTCGTTTAGGTAAAGTAACTACGGTTTCTGTAGTCTCATCATCCAATTCGACCATTAAATAACTACCGTGAAAATCGAAACAAGTAAGTTGTTCTCTACGATAAAGGACGTCTAGTTTTAATACGTTTTCGTAAAACGCAACACACTTTTCGTATTCAATAGTGTACAATATAAATCCTGTTTGTTGAATAGTCATGTTGTATTAGTTTTATAGTTTAGGCAAATGATCCTTACACTTCTTTTGCATTGAACTTTAGTGATACAGAATTGATACAATAACGCTTGCCAGTAGGAGGGGGACCATCATTGAAAACGTGGCCAAGGTGTCCGCCACAATTAGAGCAAACTAATTCTGTTCTAGTCATACCATGACTGTTATCCAATTTCTTTTCGATTGAAGCACTTTCCAATTCTCCCCAGAAACTTGGCCATCCGCAGCCTGAATTGAATTTCTGTTCCGAATCAAATAATTCAAAATCGCAGCCTGCACAAGTATAGGTGCCTATCTCTTTAAAATTATTGTATTCTCCTGTAAAAGCGCGTTCTGTTCCTTGTTGACGCAATACTCGATAAGCTTCAGGACTAAGTTGGTCCTGCCATTCTTTATCCGTTTTTTTTACATTGTATTCCATAATAATATTTTACTCAGTTAAAAAAATCTTGATATTATATTTTTGCCTTTAAATCTGGCAGTAGTATACTATAATTCTTATGCAAATTCAAAATAAATGCTTGGTTTCATGCCTTATTCTTTTAAAAATCTTTAAATTCGCAGGCATTTCTAAATCAATAAAAATAAAACAAAAAATGAAGAATATAGTTGTCATCGGAGCAGGAACAATGGGAAATGGTATAGCGCATGTTTTTGCCATGAAAGGTTTTAATGTTCGTTTAGTTGATATATCAGAAGCAGCTTTGGAAAAAGCATTAGCTACTATTTCCAAAAATCTAGATAGAATGGTGGCAAAAGAAAGAATTACAACAGAAGATAAAGCAGCTACACTTGATCATATCAAAACGTTTACATCAATTAATGATGCAACTGAAGGTGCTGACTTAGTAGTAGAAGCGGCAACCGAAAATGTAGATTTAAAGTTAAAAATCTTCAAGCAAATAGATGAAGCTGCTCCTGCCAATGCCATTTTAGCAACCAATACTTCTTCTATTTCTATTACGAAAATCGCAGCCGTTACTAGTCGTCCTGAAAAAGTGATCGGCATGCACTTTATGAATCCAGTTCCAGTAATGAAACTGATCGAAGTTATTCGTGGTTATTCTACTACTGATGAAGTGACTTCGACGATAATGGAATTATCAAAAACTTTAGGAAAGGTACCTGTAGAAGTAAATGACTATCCTGGGTTTGTCGCCAATCGTATTTTGATTCCAATGATCAATGAAGCAATTTATACACTATTTGAAGGTGTAGCAGGGGTGGAAGAAATTGATACCGTTATGAAATTAGGAATGGCACATCCTATGGGACCATTACAGTTAGCTGACTTTATTGGCTTAGATGTTTGCTTGGCAATCTGTAATGTCTTATACGATGGCTTCGGAAAATCACAATATGCACCTTGCCCTTTATTGGTGAATATGGTAACAGCTGGAAAGTTAGGAAGAAAGTCTGGAGAAGGATTTTATAAATATATAAAGGGATCAAAAGATATTGTAGTCGCTAGTACTTTTCAGAAATAACTTGGATTGGAAGGAACGGAAGTGCTCATCGTATTGTTTCCTTCATAAAAATAATTGAAACAAAGAAGCGAAAAAGATGATATATGTATGATCATCCGATAACCACTTTAGTTTCAAGCTTGATATAGAAAGGTCGCAAATAATATTGATGATATGGAAACTAAAATAATACAACACCTAAAGGAGCTTGAAGAAGAAAAGAAAATAAAAATCTTGATGGCTATTGAGAGCGGTAGTCGAGCTTGGGGATTTCCTTCGCCTGATAGTGATTATGATGTAAGGATAATTTATCTCCATACATCAGATTGGTATCTGTCCATTAATGACAAAAAAGATACAATGGATTATTTCCTTGGAAAGCTTTTGGATATTAATGGGTGGGATATTCGCAAAGCGCTACGTCTATTGCGAAAGTCTAATGCTACTCCTTTTGAATGGGTACAATCGCCGATGGTTTATTTTGAGGAAATTGGATTTCGAAATGAACTTTTAGATTTAGCCAGACAATATTTTCAACCTTATCATACGCTCAATCATTATAAAGGAATTGCTAGAAATAGTTATTATAAAAATTTACTTGATGGTAAAATCAAGCTAAAAAAACTATTCTATGTCATCCGACCAATCTTTGCGATCAATTGGATTATTAAGAAAAAGACTGTTCCTCCAATGGACATTTTTAATTTGATGGAAGCTGTAGATGATGAATCGATTAAAGCGGAAATAAAAAAGCTGATAAAAGTAAAAGAAACAGCAAACGAGGATTTTGTCTACACTATAGATCCTAACATTAAATCCTTTATCGAAAATCAGTTTTCCTTAATTGAAAATGTTGAACTTGAGCAAGAACGTTCAACTCCTGATATTGAGGTATTGAATAATTATTATCGGAACTTGCTAAAGCGATACGATAGATGACTATCCAAGATTTAAAAGACAACAAACTAATTGTACTGGAATGTATTTCTGGCTCTAAAGCTTATGGGCTTGACTTGCCAAGTTCCGATACAGATATCAAAGGTGTATTTGTATTGCCTCAAGATATGTTTTATGGCTTAGATTATATTCCTCAAATAGCAGACGAAAAGAATGATACGGTATATTATGAATTGGGACGTTTTATTGATTTGTTGAAAAAAAATAATCCGAATATTCTGGAATTATTAGCGAGCCCATTCGATAAGACCTTAATAAAACATCCTCTAATCAATAAAATAACTTTAGACCTTTTTCTTTCAAAAAAATGTAAAGATACCTTCGGTGGTTATGCTTTTACTCAAGTAAAAAAAGCAAGAGGCTTAAATAAAAAAATTGTTAATCCAATTGATAAAAAGAAAAAAACGGTTTTAGAATTTTGTTATGTTTTGTATGAACAAGGTTCAATTTCCTTATCTAAATGGTTGACTAAAAATGCTTATAAACAAGCGTATTGTGGCTTGGTAAATATTCCGCATGCTAAAGATGTGTTTGCTATTTTTTATGACACGAATCATCAATACAACTACAAAGGAATTTTAAAAAAAGAAAATGCTACATCAGTGTTACTGAGTAGTATTCCAAAGTCTGAAAAAGTAGAGGCGTATTTATATTTTAATAGCAATGGTTACATAAAATATTGCAAAGAATATGCTGCTTATTGGAAATGGGTAGAAGACAGAAATGAAACTCGATATCAAAATAATATTGATCATGGTAAAAACTATGATTCGAAAAATATGATGCACACTTTTCGATTGTTAGATATGGCGATTGAAATATTATCAACAGGTAAAGTAATCGTTAAGCGACCAAATCGAGACGAGCTATTATCGATAAGAAAAGGGGAGTGGCATTACGATGAACTAATAACGATGGCGGAACAGAAAATGCGAGAGGTAGAGCAAGCTCATTTAACCAGCACTTTGCAAGAAGCCCCTGACGAAGGTAGAATAGAAAAATTGTTAGTTTCGTTGAGAAAAGAATTCTATACTAAGTTTCATTTTTAAGAGACTGTTTTGACGTATAGTGATAAAAGACGCATAAAAAAATTAGCGATATAATTTAAAACAGTTAAGACTTTAAATAAAAATCTTCCCCCATTCCAAAGATATTTTCAATCATGATATTGCCCTCTTCCGTTTTGATTCGACCATTGATATAACCATATGGACCTTGATAATCACTTTTCATAATGAATACATTCAGATACACTGCATTTTGTTGAACAGGAGTAAATGTTAAATCAACTTTCCCTTTTTCATCTTTAATAATCCAATCTTTTTCATAACCATTTGGTCGAGTCATCTTGATGGCAGGTAGGAAGTATAAACGGCCATCTATCCAAAGACCGTTTTCATTGTAGACCTCCTTATTTTGAATTTGATTATCTGTAAAATTGAAACCGATGCGTCGACCTTGTTTATCAAAACCTGCACCAGTCAACCAATCGTATTTCGTGACATAAGGATAGTAGCCTTTATGATCATCGATAATAAGATTACTAGTCGATACATTCAACAAAATTTCTTTGTTGTCTATGTGTATACTTCCTTTCAGAGGCATCAAGCATTTGTGCGAATACATTCCTCGATCTGGATTGAAGGGGAGGCAAACAACAATTGGTGTAAATTGTTCCACATTATGTTGACCACTTAGTTTAGCTTTAATGCTTGGATGATTTTTACCTTTTTTGATGTCAACTATAATATCTAAAAGCCCCTGATCAAGGTCGTGCGATACGTTCATTGTACAATCTGAAGATTGATAAACGGATTGAGTTTTAAATAACCCTTTAGCTATTTCTAGACTCCAAGGAGCTACTTTCTTTTCAAATTTGATTTTTCTTTTTTCATTAATATCATACAAGATAAATTGAACGAGGCTAATTTTTTTGGTATTGTAAATGGCCATGATTCCAAAAAATCCATCCGTAAAAATTTGAAATGCTTGCCACTCTCTAAGGAAAAAAGATTTGATCGCATTTATCGGTGCACTCTTAGGAGCATCTAATAAATTTACATCACGAAAAGGAGAATTGTAACGCCCAAAATTATATTGTTGATTGGAAACGACACTATGTGGAGCTTTCATATTGATTTATTTGGTATTCAGATAAAGGAGCATTATTGGTAGCTTTCTTTGAATCTCATGAGCTTTAATTATTTGAAAATCCCATAACTATTTTGCTTTCAGAATAACTCGAAAAAAACTGCACGTCCTTTACTTCCTGCAAGAAATCCTTTTTTAGTATTTCGATCAAAAGCAATCGTATGATATCCTGGTTGCTCAACGATATACTCCCAATGTTGGCCAGCATCTGTTGATATAGAAGTACCTGAAGTGCCAGTAGCTAATATAATATCTTTTGTGAGAAATTGTACACAAGACATAAAAGCAATTTTTTTAGCATCAATAGGATTAGTCCATGATTCTCCATTAGTAGTAACGGAGACATTATCATTAGCTAAACTATCTTGAGCATAATTACCGCCTGCAGCAATTCCAGTTTTAGCATCCCAAAAATCAATAGAGAAAATACCACTTGAAGGATTACCACTACGTATAGGAAGATTTTTTACCGTCCAAGTTTGTCCTTTATCAGAAGAACTAAAAAGTCGAGCTTTACTACCACCCGTAACAATATCGATTGTAGTATTATTGGTAGTTATTATTCCAGTACCACTTGCAGCAAAACCATATTCGCCTTTTATAAGAGGAGGCAAAGACTGTTCGCCAATTCTATTCCAAGTCTCTCCAGCATCAGTTGTTGCAAGTAGGTATAATTTATCATCAATGGCATCACTAATGATAACGCCATTTTGTTCATCCCAAAAATCAAAACCATCAAAAAATGCTAGTTCAAAAGTATTAGTAAAAACGAGTCTCCATTTTTTGCCCTTGTCTGTCGATTTATAAATGGTAGACTTATTGCTATTGCCAGCGCTCAGAAGCAGTAGGGTAGAGTCGTTCAAAATTGCAGCATCTCTAAAGTCAAGTGAGTCTGCGTTTGGAACAGAAAGTGCTTTCCATTTATTATTTTCTGACAGAAAAACGGTTCCATTACTGCCAGAAAGAAGCATCATTCCAAAACCAGTATCGGCACCTCGGAATGACGCTTCAGCCAATACAGTTTCTTTATCGAAATGTAAAGAAGGCTGGTTGTTATTTTCTTTTTCAGCTTGGCAGGCTAATAGAAAAAGAAATAAAAGAAATGAAAAGTGAAGTCGTTTCATTTAGCTTGTTTTAAGCACCAATGTCACCTAATTCGATTCCTTCAGAATAAGCAACTTTCATATTGTTACTAGACATTGCAGCTTTTACATTTGTATATGTTTCAAAATACACATCCCAATAGTCTTCAGTTTTGGCATATGGTCGAACGACTAATTTGATATTATGCGAATCAAATTCTTCTATACCAACAAAAGGAGCAGGATCACTTAATACTTTAGGCGTCTTTTTTACAGCATCTAAAATCACTTGTCTTGCCTGTGGAAAGTCTTGAGCATAAGGAATTGTAACATTTAAATCTACTCGCAATACTTCTTCAGTAGAAAGGTTAGTAATGATGCCACTAATAGCCAAACCATTTGGAACAATGCTAGTTTTATTATCTAACGTTTTTATTATCGTATTGAAAATTTGTACTTCTTGAACATGTCCCATTTCATCTTGTAGATTAACAAGATCACCAACTCTATAAGGTTTGAAAATAAGTATCATAACACCAGCCGCAAAATTACCTAGGCTACCCTGCAAAGCCATACCTATAGCAAAGCCAGCAGCAGCAAGAACCGCAACAAAAGAAGTGGTTTCGATACCTACAATTCCAGCTACACTGAAAATAAGCATTACTTTGAGTAATACACCTACTAAAGATTTTAAGAAAGGGCGAATGTCTTTGTCTAGTCCTGCTTTTTCCATTGCATTGCCTAGAAAGCTAACAATATTATTAATTACCCAAAGACCAATCAAGAGTACGACTAAAGCCATTACAATTTTTGGAGCAAATTCTATTGCATTTTTTAATAATCCATCAAGTTTAGAAGTGATATCCATTTGTTTGTCGTTTTGAATAGTTTATTAGACTTTATGCTTAAGAAGTTTGTATGGTGCAAAAAACGTCTTTTTTTGCTCATAAAAATCTTGCAAAATTAAGCCTATTATAAAAAGGTTTTATTCTAATTTTTGCAAATATAATGAAAAAGTATCATGTGAATGAGCTAGTTAGAAACAAAAAAGCCTTACATTATTTAATAATGTAAGGCTTTTTAATTTTAGCATTTATAGTTTTAGTTAGCAGAGACTAACTTGCCATCTCCAACCATAACATCTCTTCTTGGGTAAGCCACTTTGATATTGTGCTTTCCTAGAGCTGCTTTTACGTTTTTGTAAGTACCGAAGTAAACATCCCAGTAGTCTGCAGTTGTCGCAAATGGACGAACACAAAGTAAAACATTGTGAGCATCAAATTTTTCAATTTCAACAACAGGTGCAGGATCTCTTAATACTTTAGGAGTCTGTGCGATTGCATCTAAAATTATTTTTTGTACTTTATCAAAATCTTCTTCATAAGGCATTGCTACATTTAAGTCTACACGAAGGTATTCGTTAGAAGAAAGATTTGTCATAATACCGCTAGTAGCTATTCCGTTAGGAACGATAACTTTCTTGTTGTCTAAAGATTTGATAACTGTGTTGAATACTTGAATCTCTTCAACATGACCTAATTGACCTTGTAAATCTACCAAATCACCAACACGGTAAGGTTTGAATATTAAAACCATTACACCAGCTGCAAAGTGGCTGAGTGTACCTTGTAATGCCATACCGATAGCTAAACCAGCCATACCGATAAGTGCAACAAAAGAGGTGGTTTCGATTCCAACCATTCCAGCAACACTTAAAACAAGCATTACCTTTAGTAAAACACTGATCATAGAGCTTAAGAATGGAATTACGTCTTGATCAAGACCAGATTTTTCCATTGCTTTTCTGACCATACCTACAATCATACCAATGATCCAAAGACCAATAAGTAATACGAGGATTGCACCGACTAATTTTGGTGCCCATGTTATTAGAGTATCTATCAAGAGACTCATTTTTCCTGCTACATCCATAAAAGTTTCTAGTTTAATTTAGGAGCAAATATGCTTAATTAGATAATGTGAAAAATTATAAAAAATATGCATTTGTGACGTAGTAAAAAGGTAAAGTCACATATAAAAATCAATGTTTTTATAATTTTATTACTATGAAAACTAAATGGATATTGTTATCGGCTAAATCTTGTGACATTAGAATTTTGAAAGGAATTATGACAAATTATAATTTTCCAACATATGTTTAATATAGAGCATTTTATGAATTTAATAAAAACACATATTAAAATTTGTCTTTAAATTCATCTATTTCTCGACGCTCTCTTTTGGTGGGTCTACCAGCGCCTTTTTCTCTTCTTTCGGGAGTCGCTTTTCCAATAAACCAATCCTTATATTTATTTAATTCTTCTGCGGGAGTAAGATTTTCGTAGCAAGGTTCAGCTAGAGTAGCAGATACTCTTTTTTCAAGTAAATCTACTACTTTAAAAGTAAGAATAAATCCATTTTTACGAACGCTAATAATAGTATTTCGTTCTAAAAGGTAAGAAGGTTTTATATTGGCTTCACCAATTTTTACTTTACCACTTTTACAAGCTTCAGTAGCCATTGAGCGAGATTTGAAAATACGTACGCTCCAGAGCCATTTATCTATTCGTACTTTCTTAAGCATGATTATTTTAGTTTTTTACTTGCCGAAATTCGGCTTTGCATTCAGCATAGTAAACCATATTTTTTTCAAAATAGTTCTACTTTGCTTCAATAGTTGGGAGTTTCATATTTAAACTCTCTAAGGTTTCACAGACTTTCTGTGCAATGATATAATTACGATACCAACGTTGATCTACAGGAACAATATGCCAAGGCACCGAAGAACGGTTAATTACATCTTCGTAGCACTCCATATATTTGTCCCAAAGTTTTGCTTCTTCCCAATCATTAGCATTGTGTTTCCAGTTCTTGGTAGGGTCATCAATACGTTCTTGCAATTTTTCTTGTTGACGTTCTCTAGAAAGATGCATGTAAAATTTTAGAATCGTTGTATTATTATCAAAAACTAATAATTCTTCAAAAGCATTTATTGCTGCGATACGTTTGTTTACTTTTTCTTCATCAATCCAACCATGTACACGTTGTATCAAAACATCTTCATAATGAGAACGATTAAAAATCTTTATCTCGCCTTTTCCAGGGACTTGCTTATGCACACGCCATAAAAAGTCATGAGCAAATTCTTCTTCAGTAGGTTTTTTGAATGAATATGCACTTAAGCCAGAAGGGCTACAATACCTGAATGTATTATGAGTCGCACCATCTTTACCACTTGAATCCATTCCTTGAAAAACAACTAGTAAGCTATTCTTTTTTTCTGCAATAAGCGTTTCGTGTAGATCTGCTATTTTTTTTGTCAGTTCTTTTGTTTCTTTCTGAACGTCTTTTTTCTCTAATTTTTTTGGAGCATCAGTTGAAATGTCTGAAAGTTTTATCATAAGTCAAGAATCACTTTATAGAATGTTTAAGAATGTAAAACTACGATATTCAGTTTAAGGATCATGTTACCGTTTGGGAACCCGAAAACCATTTTAGCCTCTAGAAGATAAAAATATTAAGTACTCATTTTACTTCGTTTTACTAAATAAGATTGAAGTATTGGGCGGAAGCCTTCATTGATGTCTGCTTCAACAAAATCTATTTGATATTGTAGACATTTAATTTTGAGTTGTTCTTTGAATTTCGCCATTTGCTCTACATAATAATCTTTTACTTGATTGGATTGCAAACGCACTTGTTCATTTGTTTCCATATCAATAAAAATGTAAGGTCTATTTTCAAACTCAAAATCTATTTCTTTCGATTTATCGACTACATGAAATAAAACGACCTCGTGTTTATTATGCTTCAAATGTTGTAGCGCTGAAAAAAGCTGGTCTGTTTCTTCTGATTGTTCAAACATATCACTAAAGATAATGATCATTGAACGACGGTGAACAGACTCTGCAATTTGATGTAAAGCTTCAGCTGCTGATGTTGTTTTGTTCCGCTCAGGATTTTGGATGAGCTTATCCAAATAAGTAAGCAATAGGCGATAATGCGCAGTACTAGATTTACATTTTGTATGTGTATTGATCTCCTTATCAAAAATACTTAATCCAAAAGCATCTCGTTGTCGTTTCAACAAGTTCATCAGTGCAGCAGCAGAAAGGGCAGAGAAACGTAATTTATTTATGCCATCTTTTCCGTTTTTACCATCTTCAGGAAAATACATAGAAGAAGAGGCATCAATGACTATTTGGCAACGTAAATTGGTTTCTTCTTCAAACCGTTTGACAAAGAGTTTGTCTGTACGAGCGTATACTTTCCAGTCAATATTTTTGGTTGACTCACCAGGGTTATACAATCGATGTTCTGCAAATTCGACTGAAAATCCATGAAAAGGACTTTTATGTAAACCAATAATAAAGCCTTCAACTACTTGTTTGGCAAGTAAATCAAGATTTCCAAGGTTTCTAACATCAAAATTATCAAGTAAGCTATCCATATAGTATTGAATCAACGTGTGAAAATAAAAACTGTTTCAACAAAAATACTAAAGCCCTTATTTCGAAAGTATTCAAAATAAGGGCTCCAAAATATTAATTTATTTTGATATATTAGAGATGTGCTTGAATTTTTTGATCCAGCACTTGCTTTGTTGTAACACCAACATGCTTATCTACTACTTCTCCATTTTTAAGAATAAGAATGGTAGGAATACTTCTAATTCCATATTTAGTAGAAATATTTGGATTATTATCAACATTTACTTTACCTATGACAGCTTTGCCGTCATATTCAGCGGATAATTCTTCAATTATAGGTGTAATCATACGGCAAGGGCCACACCATTCTGCCCAAAAATCAACGACTGCAACACCTTCTTTATCTAGTGCTGTTTCTTGAAAGTTCGTATCTGTGAATTCAAAAGCCATAAAAATCTAAATTTAAATTGTTTTTATTAATGAACTTGAAACATTAGAGAATCAAGATTAGTTGCAAAGTTAGGCAAATTTATTCAAACATGTCTTACTTAGGACATTAAGAAAACCTTAAAGTAACAACGGTTCTAGTAAACTAATTAGTTCATCATCAGTAAAGTTTTTCTGATAATTTAAATCTATACCATCAGTATTGTTTTTTAAGTAAAAAAACGGGAGTTGATTATTCCACTTATCAAATACGTTATTTAAGTCTCCATTTGCTGTGTTTATATCAATTTGAAATACTTTAGCTGTGATATTATGTTCTCGAATGTAAGTATTTACTAGATTTACTTTTGCTTTAGAGTCAACATTTATCAAGATTAACTCTAGTTTGTCTTCCTTATTGTGTTCTATCTTCTGAAGTTGTTGATTCAGATTTAGACATTCTGAACAGCCTATTTTCCAAAAATTATAAATTCGCAATTTAGGATCATTTTCATTCACTATTGTACTTAAATCTTCAATACTTATATTTTGTACAGATCTACCTTTGGCACTTGCCAATTTTTCTTTTTCTTTTTTTGTTAATTGCTGTGAAGGAAGAGCAGCTCCGTGTGGCATAGCAGCTTCGAATGGATCAATTTCTTTTGGCTCTTTATTCGCTGATGGATTGCATGCTACGATACCTAAAAGCAAAAAACATAGGATATAAAACTGATTAGGAGACATAATGGTTTTTATTTGATTAGAGTGAGTAGGTATAGCTACCAGTATTCGGTTGTCGGATCATTATCGGTTACTTTTATCGTTTGGCAATCCGAAAACAATTTTGGTTTCAGTATATAATGATGTTGGGGAAGAAAATAGACGTTTTGGGCTGTACAAAATTATTCGTCATTCAATTCTTAAGATTAAACGTTATTTTTGGCTTTCTGTTTCGTCAAGTGAAAATACAATTAAACAATGGATAAAAGATGGATTTGGATCATTTTGGGTGTATTTAGTGTAGTTCTTCGGTTTTTGTTTGCTCATTTTCCAACTTTAACTGAACAGGTTTACAGTAGGGGACTTTTTGTAGTCATCAGAAATGCAGTAGATTATACCCTTGGGTTTTCTCCTATTCCATTAGTTTATTTCTTAGCACTATTTTTAATAGGTCTCTTGATTTACAAAATTAAAAACCGAAAGAAAGGTCTTACTATAGGACAGCGGGTAAAACAATTGCTATTTTCGACAGTCGCATTTGTTGGAGCTATTGTTTTCTTTTTTCTGTTTCTATGGGGCTATAATTATAGTCGAATTCCATTGGAAGAACAAATCGGTTTCGAAATGGAGCCCATGAGTATAGAAGAAGTAAAACAAGAACTTGATCGCAATACCACATTGATAACATCGCTTCGCCAAGAGATAAAAGGAGCGTCAAGCTATGCTTTAACAGACGCTTATTATCCAACTGATTTTGAACATTATCTTCGTGAAGATGTGAAGAGAACATTTAAAGAATTGGGCTATCCAACGCCAGGTCGTATAAGAGGTCGATGGTTGAGACCCAAAGGCATTTTACTTCGTATCAGTACATCAGGTGTATACATCCCATTTACGAGTGAATGTCATATTGATGCAGGACTTTGTCCAATCCAAGTGCCCTATATTTTAGCGCACGAGTTTTCGCATGGCTATGGAATAACGGATGAAGGTGTGTGTAATTTTTTGGGCTACCTTTCTTGTATTCAATCTGAAAACAAGTTCATTCAGTATTCTGGTCATCTAAGCTATTGGCGACATCTAGCGATAACTTACAAAAGCTATTTTCCTGAAGAATATGCTGAGTTTAGAGCTGCCTTGCCAGAAGGTATTTTAGCAGACTTAAATTCAATCAATGAATATCAAACGCGTTATCCAGATATTATGCCAAGGTATAGAGATATGGCCTATGATGCTTTCTTGAAAACTCAAGGTATCGAAGAAGGAATTAAAAGCTACGGCCGTCTGGGGATGTTGGTAAAAGCTTGGCGAAAAAAGAAAGGTTTATAACAAAAAAATCTACATACTATTATGCAAAATAATCACTTACTAAAAGTAGCACTTGCCCAAATTGCTCCTGTTTGGCTTAATAAGTTAAAGACAATCGAAAAAATAAAAAACTATATTTCTGAAGCAGGAGATAAAGATTGCGACTTAGTCGTTTTCGGAGAAGCCTTATTACCTGGTTATCCATATTGGGTGGCATTGACAGATGGAGCTGTATTTGAATCAAAAATTCAAAAAGAAATTCATGCCCATTATATTCGAAATGCAATTCAACTAGAAGCAGGAGATTTGGATAGTATTTGTGCTTTGGCAAAAGAACACAAAATCGCAGTTTATCTAGGAACAATTGAACGAGCTACAAATCGAGGTGGACATAGTTTGTACTGTTCGTTAGTGTATATCAATAAAGATGGAGAAATAAAATCAGTGCATCGAAAACTACAACCTACCTACGAAGAACGATTGACTTGGTCGCCTGGTGATGGCAATGGTCTACAAGTACATCCGCTCAAAGATTTTACACTAGGTGGATTGAATTGTTGGGAAAACTGGATGCCCTTATCTCGTACTGCTTTATATGCGATGGGTGAGAATGTGCATATTGCTGTTTGGCCTGGAGCAATTAGAAATACAATAGACATTACTCGTTTTATTGCCAAAGAATCTCGTTCTTTTGTCTTGTCTGTTTCTGGCTTAATGCGAAAAGAAGATTTTCCGAAAGATACGCCACATGTAGATTTAATTTTAGAAAAGGCTCCAGCTATTCTATCCGATGGCGGTTCCTGTATTGCCAAACCTACGGGCGAATGGCTTATCGAACCCATCGTAAACCAAGAAGGGCTGTTTATAGAAACACTTGATATCAACAATGTTTACGAAGAACGTCAGAATTTCGATGTTGCTGGACATTACTCTCGGCCTGATGTTACACAATTGACAATTAATAGAGACCGACAATCTATTTTAAAAATGAAGTGATTTTAAGCCCCCAAGTATAGAACGATACTTGGGGGCTATTTTTTATCATCTAAAACGACGAACATATTTGATTGCGAAAAAACCTACAATCATCAAGAAAAATAAAGAAGGCCATATAGACAGTAGGCTCAGTACAATATCCAAAATATTATTCCAACCATTCCCAACGGCGGCTAAAGCTTTGGTTAAAAATCCGTTAGGCTGAGCTTTAGCGATAGGTCGTTCGATTACTTCATACATTCGTAAGTTGATGGTACTAAGTCCTACTTGTTTCGTAAGGTAACGAAGTTGACCTTCCATCGCTTCGACTTCTTCTACGATTACTCTAATACGCTCCTCCATGTCCAATATTTCAGGAATTGTATTTGCTTTTTTCATGATCGAACGGTAACGTGCAACTACATCTCTTTTTGACTGAAGTCGAGCATTGATATCGACAAACTGTTTGCTAACATCTGCTGCGGTAGTTGTTTTACTATCTATTTTTGCAGCAATGCCTTCAATACCTTTTATGACATCTTCAAAATGTTCAGGTTGAACCATGATACTTAAGTTATTTGCCAACTGATAATTTTGATTACTTTCCATTTCACTAGAAAAATAGGCACCATAACTATTTACGATATCTCCCAACTCAGCCCGAGCTTCTTTATAGTTATCAACTTTTATGGTTAAGTTTCCAGTTTTTATTATTTTCTTTGATTCTTCGATAGGGGAAGGCAAATGTTGACTTGTTGTTTTGTTTTTACTAAGGGGGCTATTTTCTGCTTGTTCAAAGTTCGTATCATAAGCTGCATCTTCTCCTTTAGAAGGAGCAGATTTTTTACTGCTAATCGAACTTGTAGCTTTTTCACGATAGTTATCATTACTACTACAAGCTACTAATAATAGGGTACAAAGAAATAATAGTACATTTTTCATGTTATAAGGTATTAAGATTAAAGTGGTAAAATTTTTTCTGACACCTTTATAGATGCAGCTACTATTTTTTTGGTGTGTTTAATCAGCCCGTTTGCAAATCGTTAACAACTGACATTTTGACACTTTTTTTGACAAAATTGTTTATCTTTGCGCCGTAGAATGGGAATTTTAAGAAAATAAGAGTTAATAAAATGTATAATGACAATCCTACTTTGAATATCAATAAAGAAATTGATGAGTCAAAACAAGGTCAAGCTTTTTTTAAAGAAGGCATAAAAGGCGATAAAAAGTTTTATATAGAAAGCTATGGCTGCCAAATGAATTTTAGTGACAGCGAAATAGTTGCTTCTATATTAGCCGATATAGGTTATCAACCTACTCGAAATATTGAAGAAACAAATTTGATCTTTATCAACACCTGTTCGATTAGAGAAAAGGCAGAAGATAATGTACGAAAGCGACTTCGCATATTTGATAAAATGAAGCGAAAGCGCCCAGATTTATTAGTTGGTGTTTTGGGATGTATGGCCGAACGATTGAAGGAAAAGTTTTTGGAAGAAGAAAAACTGGTCGATATGGTTGTCGGACCAGATGCTTACCGAGACATTCCCAAATTAGTAGCCAATGCTTTTGATGGCGAAAAAGGTGTAAATGTGTTTCTTTCTCGTGAAGAAACGTATGCAGATATAAGCCCTTTGCGATTAGATGGCAATGGTATTTCTGCCTTCATTTCGATCATGCGGGGTTGTGATAATATGTGTTCGTTTTGTGTAGTGCCGTATACTAGAGGACGAGAGCGTAGTCGAAACTGTTTTACGGTTATAGCTGAAGCAAGAGATTTGTTCGAACGTGGATATAAAGAAGTTACGCTTCTGGGTCAAAATGTTGACTCTTATAAATGGGAAAACCCAGAGACCAAAAAAGTTGTCAGTTTTGCCGAATTACTAGTAATGGTCGCCAATGTAAGTCCAGAACTACGTGTACGATTTTCTACTTCTCACCCTAAAGATATTACAGAAGAAGTGATGTATGCTATTCGAGATCACGAAAACATTTGTAACTATATTCACTTGCCTGTTCAATCTGGCAATAGCCGTATTTTGAAGTTAATGAATCGGACCTATGATCGAGAATGGTACATGAAGAAAGTTGACGATATTCGTCGAATTATTCCAGATTGTGCAATTTCTTCAGACATTATTACAGGCTTTTGTACAGAAACAGAAGAAGAGCATCAAGACAGCTTGAGTATCATAAAGTATGCAAATTACAGCCTATCTTATATGTTCTTTTATTCAGAACGACCAGGCACATTGGCACAGCGTAAGTATGAAGATGATATACCTTTAGCCGTAAAAAAACGTCGATTGGCAGAAGTAATAGAGGTGCAACGTGCGGTATCTATTGCCGAGAATGAAAAAGACATTGGAAAAGTTTTTAAAGTATTAATAGAGGGGAATTCTAAACGTTCGGATGATTTTTACAAAGGTCGAAACTCTCAAAACAAGATGACCATCTTTCAGAAAAAAGGAGACTTTAAACCTGGCGATTATGTACAAGTAAAAATAACTGAATCGACGATGGCTACACTAAAAGGAGAGATCGTTTTATAAATTGAGAAAACAACTATGGCAAATCTTTTATCAATAAAACAGCGTTTTGGTATCATTGGCGTATCTCAAGCACTAGATCAAGCTTTGGGTACTGCTGTCCGTGTGGCTAATACCGATTTGACTGTTTTAATAACTGGAGAAAGTGGAGTAGGGAAGGAAGTCTTTTCTAAAATTATACATTCTTTAAGTTCAAGAAAACACAACAACTTTATAGCAATTAACTGTGGTGCAATCCCAGAAGGTACCATTAATTCTGAATTGTTTGGTCACGAAAAAGGTGCTTTTACAGGTGCTAATTCTGAACGAAAGGGCTACTTTGAAACAGTTGATGGTGGTACTATATTTTTAGATGAAATCGGTGAAATGCCTCTAGATACGCAAGCTTATTTGCTTCGTATTTTAGAAAGTGGCGAGTTTATGCGTGTAGGTTCATCTAAAGTAAATAAAACGGATGTGCGGGTTGTTGCGGCAACAAATGTAGACCTCGTTGATCGAGTTAAAAAAGGGAAGTTTAGAGAGGATTTATATTATCGACTGAATACAGTACCGATAAAGGTGCCTGCCCTAAAAGAGCGAAGAGAAGATATCCCTGTTTTATTCCGAAAATTTGCAGTAGACTTCGCCGAAAAATATAGAACTTCTCCGATTAATTTGGACGAAAAAGCGAATCTACTTTTAGTCAATTATCCTTGGCCAGGGAATATTCGAGAACTCAAAAATATGACAGAGCAGATTTCTGTGTTGTCTGAAGAACGTGAAATTACTGCTGAAATGTTGATTGATTATTTTCCAAATATCATGAAACGAAACTTGCCCGCTATTCAGAATGGGCAAGGAGAAGATTTTGCAGAACGTGAAATCTTGTTCAAGTTTTTGATTGATATGAAAAATGACCTCAATGACTTGAAGTCGCTTGTTTTTGAATTGATCAAAAGTAATAACTTGAATATGCCTGACCTTAAAGGCTTGCGACCATTCAATATGCAACGACCACCTGAACGGTCGTTTGATTCTAGTTTTGAACCAAACATTCCCAGTTATTATCCTGAAGATTCATCAATGCCTTCCGTCGTTGTTCCGAATAACGAAGATGGACCGATTATTATTACTGATGGTAATCAAGATACCTCCTATAATATTGTCGAAGAAAATTTATCATTAGAGGACATGGAAAGAGATATGATTTCTAAGGCCCTCAAAAAGTATAAAGGTCGCAGAAAAGAAGCAGCCAAAGAATTAGGTATTTCTGAACGTACACTTTATAGAAAAATAAATCACTATAAGATTTAATCTATGTGGAGTAAAATGGTTTGGTGTTTGTCTGTAGGTATCCTATTTATTTGTTCCTGTCAATCATCCGATACTATAAATTGGCTCACTTGGGAGCAATGGAACGAGGTTGCAAAACTTAAAGACAAAAAAGGATTGATCTGGATTCATTCGCCTAACTGTGGCGATTGTATTTCAATGGAAGAAGAGACCTTTCTACATCCCAAAATCATTGAATACCTTAATCAGCATTTTTATGCCATAAAACTGGATAAAGATGAAAAAAATACAATAAATACTAAAGGTCGAGTATTCCGTTATGTGTCGGATATACATGGTGTGACTTATCATGAATTGGCTGCTGCATTGAGCAAATCACCCACTGAAATAACAACTCCTACCTTAGTTTTTTTAGATGAAAATTTTGAATCGATAGTTCCTATTCCACAAGAGCTTAGTCCTGAGGAATTGGATTTGCTCATGCATTTTGTAAAGGAAGACGCTTTTAAGAAAATGAATGTAGACGAATTTAAGAAAACCTTTCAATCTACGATCAAGTAACTTAGCTTCCTAGGCAATTTTAGATAAGGCTTAATCGTTTAAATGTAAGTAAAAAAGTAAAAAAAATGGCATCCAAAAATCTATTATATATCACCCTACTTTTTGTAGTTAGTCTGAGTAGTTGCTATTCATTTAAGGGCATTACAATACCCGTAACGGTCAATACCTTTTATGTCAATTTGTTTGATAATGATGCTCAAAATGTTGTTCCAAACTTGAGTTTAGATTTTACTGAAAAGTTGAAGGATAAAATACGTTCAGAGTCACGTTTAGATGAGAGTAATACCGATCCAGACATTGAGTTTAAAGGAACTATTACACAGTATAGAGTAAGTTCTGAAGCACCAACTACTGGCGAAACCACTGCATTTAACCGATTAACTATAACCATTGCGGTAGAGTATATCAATAATCAGGATGAAGAAGATAATTGGAAACAAAACTTCTCCTTTTTTAATGATTTCCCGAGTTCACAAAATTTACTCTCTGTTCAAGATGAATTAATTGAAAATATAAATGATCAATTAGTAGAAGATATTTTTAATAAAGCATTTACTAATTGGTAAAGATTATTTCGTACAACTTTCGATAATATGTAAGAGATTTATATATTTTTAGTATATTAGCCTTTCAATATGGATGCAAAATCCTTCACATATTACATCAAACAGCCTGGAACTCTTTATCGGGTGTCTTATCAAGATTTGCTAAACTTGGTTGGACAATATCCTTATTGTCAAAACTTACGCTATCTATTAGTCAAAAAAAGTCAGTTTGATGAACACAAGGATTTTCAAAAGAACCTCCAATTAGCGGCTACCTTTAGTGTAGATCGTAGCTATTTTTATAAACAAATCAAAAAAAGAAATTACGAAGCCACAAGTTCGGATGATTTCCTCGAAGAGGATAAACTTGAACTCAAAAACATCAGCCACTTAAATCTCGACCCTTTAGAAAAAAAAATAGTACTCGACACTAATCCAAATTCTATAGAACCCACACTTGATTCCACTCCAATCGAAGAAAAAGATAAGGTCTCTTTAGAGCCTCATTCTATTAGTGAAGAACCGTTAAATAATGAAACTGTGCGATCGACAGATAATGAAGTAATGCCTACACCTGATGAGGGAAATATTGATAATCTTGACAAACTTTTAACTAAAAAAGAGGTAAAAGATAAAGCTGTATCTATCAATGATTTACTCAAACAAAAAAAGGAAGAAAAAAAAGGCAAAAAAGAACCTAAGGATTCTATCAGTGGTCTATTAAAGGAGGAAGTAGTCGAAGAAGAGGTAACAGATAAAACGCTAACCGAAGCCGACCCAATAGTGGAAGTTGTAGAAATAGAAAAAGAAGCATTAACAACGGAACAACTTGATAAAGAGGCAGATGATTTTTTTATTCTACTAGACGATAATGCAGTAATAAATAGCTCCGAATCAGTTAAATCAGAAGAGTCTAATGATCTAAATTTAATTGATGAATTAGACGAATTCATACATCCAAAGAACGAGCAAAATACCAAAACACCTCTTGAAAGACTTACCGAAAGTGATCAATCATTAGATACTGCAAAAGAAAAAATTCCCTTTGAAGTAACCAATGAAGATGATAAGACGGAAGAATCGGTGCCTAAACCCAAATCTTCATTTAATAGCTGGTATGATAATTACAAAGCTTCTCAAATGGAAATCACTGATTTAGGAGTAGATAAACCTGCTTCTGAAACAAAGGACGATAAGATATCAAAAGTAGAAAAAATAATTATTGATACGGATCAAAACGAAGTGAAAGACAAAGAAGTGAAAGAAAAAAAGGCATCAAAAGAGAAGAAGAAAAAGAAGAAAAAAAACAAAGTCAAAACAGATAAAGTCATTCGTAAAGTAATAAAAGCGAAGGCTGCTAAAAAGAATAAAAAGTCTAAAGATGAAACGCCTAAAGTAAAAGGAAAGAAAAAAAGAATCAGACTAATTGCTCAAAAAAGCTTGACAGAAAACTATGATATTGCTACAGAAACATTAGCAAAACTACACGTGGTACAAGGCAATAACGAAATTGCTATTAAGATGTATCAACAATTAATGCTCATCAACCCAGAAAAAAGCGATTTCTACGAGGAAGAAATTAAGAAACTAGGAGATCAATAAACTTACCGTTTGTCGAAAGAGGGTACACCTCTATCTAAATATATTGTCATTTTCCATAAATACATTGTACTTGTTGTTTTTAACCACTTCAACAAAAAATGCTATGATGTTATTAGGAACAACTTTTTTCATTGCCATGATCTCTATTCTTTTGATTGGCGCTATATTAATCCAAAGTCCCAAAGGCAGCAAAATCGATTCAACACTTGTTGGCGGAAAGACTACACAAACGCTGGGTGTTGCAAGATCTTCAAATTTCATCCAAAAACTAACATGGGGTTTAGCAATTGCATTATATTTGCTTTGTATAATCTCCACATTATCAATGTGATAGGGTAGTTGTTGGTAAATGCGTGTAAAAAGAAGTTTGATTTTTGCGAAAAAAGCACGTTATTTGCAGTGTAAAAGTAAAAACTCAAAAAATTAGAATATGGCTTTAGCAGGAATGACTGTACTTATTGCGCTGATTTGTGTCCTTTTGATGGGCGCTGTTTTAATCCAAAACCCAAAGGGTGGAGGTTTAGATTCTACTTTTGGTGGCGCAGGTGCTAACCAAATGTTAGGTGCAGCAAGATCAACAGATTTTATCGAAAAATTGACTTGGGGCTTAGCAATAGCTTTATACGCTCTTTGTGTATTAGCGACGTTCTTAGTAGGATCAGGTTCTACTGGAGAGCAATTATTGTCTCAATAGTCTGATTGATTATACATTCAAAAAGCCTAGTAGCACTGCTGCTAGGCTTTTTGTGTTTGTTCTATTCTCACCTTACTAGTTGACCAACCCATTAATTCTGTATTTGATCAAAAATGCAGAAACTAATTCCTTTCTACATCCTACAAATTAACCATCACATTACAAATGGCAAAAGCTATTCTCTCCATATTATAAAAATAATAGCCTCAGGCAACCCTTTTGAAAGATTCTCCGTGTTAGGAGGTATAGATCAATAATTAGTATCTTAGAATTTATGACAGAGAACGAATTACATCAATTAGTTTTGGCTTGTCGAAAAATGGATGCCCCAAGTCAAAAAAAGATTTACCGACATTTCTATAATTACGGAATGACGGTCTGTTCTCGATATGCCAGTACAACAGAAGAAGCTAGAGAAATATTGAATGATGGTTTTGTAAAAGTTTTCACAAAAATTGACAAATATTCTGCTAATCGTTCTTTCAAAGCCTGGATAAATAAAATACTCGTTAATACATCGATTGATCACTACCGAAAAAAGAAATCCGAACCGAAGACTATTGATTTGATTCATGCCCAATACGTAGAGACTTCCGCATCAGCCATCGAAATGCTTAGCGCAAAAGATTTATTAAAGATGGTTCAACGCTTGCCACCTTCTTATCGGATAGTATTTAGCTTGCATGCTGTAGAAGGTTTTACACATGTAGAGATTGCCAAAAAGTTAGGAATTAGTGAAGGAACATCTAAATCAAATTTAGCTAAAGCTAGAGTGAAACTAAAAGCAATGCTTCATTCTTCTAATGAGAAAAGAAATTACTATGGATAATAAGGAGTTTGATAAATTATTTTCTGATAAACTCAACGAGACACAGTCTTTCGATTTTGATGAGTCGGGTTGGAATGAAGTTGCTGAGCAAATTCGTCCTGAGCAATCGAAAAAAAGACCATTTCCATGGTTTTGGTTGTTCGCCTTTGCTTTATTATCATTAGGAGGAGTATGCGCATATTTGATGTACAGTTTGCATACAGCACACAATACTATTAACAGCATAGAAGAAAAACTTTCTTTAAGAGAAAATACTAAAGAAGATAATAGCATCGAAAAAACGACTCTAGTACTTTATGATACCATTTATAAGACCGTAATTATAGAAGAACAACAAATTAGCAATAAGTATTCAGAACATAAATCATCAAACAATAACCAGAATAAACGATTACTAACGTCTTCTGGATTTACACAGTACTACCAAAATGCATTCAATTCGATACAGCGAATAGTAATACCAAGTAATACAATTTTTAAATCTCTTGAATCACAAGCACAAACACAAAAGGGGGCGAATGCCATTGAGGAAAGAAATGAAGAAATAAAAAATATTAATCCAAGTGTAGCATCAGCTTTAACAAATACATACAAGTATCGTTTTGCAATGCCTATGCAAAAAATTGATCCCTTGTCTTTGACTTATTTGAAGACAACAATTAAAGATCCTATATTTTATTTTGATAGTCCAAAGAACATCATTAAGAAAAAAATAAGAGAACCATTTATTGATAAATTTTCGATAGGTCTGTTAGCAGGAGTGGCGCAAGTCAAGAACAACTTTGATATAAATGATCTCAACATCATTAAAAAAAGTAGTTGGAATGCTGGGTTACGACTAGCGTATCAATTTACAGATCATATCAATGTGTGGTCATCCATTAGCTATATGCAACAGAATTATCAAGAAACTGAGTTGGACAGTTTAAGTAGAGCCCCAGATGTTTATTATCCGTCATCATTTAATGAAATAGATCGACTTGAATTGATAAACGAAGCAATGCAAGTTCGTCTTGGACTTAATTATAGATTTTTGCATACCAATAGGTGGCGAACCTATATTGGGTTATCAACAGAACTTGAGTACTTAATAAGACAAAATAGTACTGTTTATTATACTGCTTCATATTCGCCAACTTTATTAAATATTTCTCAGGTTATCAAAACAGGGCTGAATGAACAATCGCCAATGGTCAACACAATTATACCAACTGCTGGCTTTGAGTTTGATATTACACCAAAACTAACATGGCGATGCGAAGCATGGTTCAAGCAAGAA
This sequence comes from Saprospiraceae bacterium, assembly GCA_020630735.1. Classification (GTDB taxonomy): domain Bacteria; phylum Bacteroidota; class Bacteroidia; order Chitinophagales; family Saprospiraceae; genus JAHDIP01. The sequence continues at coordinate 30,961 of JAHDIP010000045.1, forward strand.
TTAAAAACAAATACCAATCACTTTTCTCAACCATTTGGTATACAAACAGGAATATCTTACAACTTTTCAACAAAATATAAAGCTATGTACTAAAACATTCTTTAGAGCATGTTTAAAAATTTCAATTGGTGGAATACGAATAATCAAAATCATTGACTATAAATATACAGAAACCGAAGTGGTTTTCGGATTGTCAAACGATTAAAGCTACTGATAATCAATCAAATGCTACTGACGATGATCCTAAAACCGAATACCGGTAGGTATAGTTTATGCTTCCTCCTTTTCAAGGATTTATGAACCTGAGGTCGGCATGAAAATTTCATTTAGCCCGCTAAATTCAATTTTAATCCCTTACTCAGAACCAAAAATCGTTGAAAATTAGTTCGCAAAATCTTTAAACAGACTCTTAATTTTTTCAACAAAAAGAACAAGTATGAAAAATGTAATTATTATCTGCTTACTACTCGTAAGCATGGCTTCTTATGCCCAAAATCTAAAGCTTAATTTTATTACAAGTGCTGAATACACGTATTCTAAGTATTCATATGACAGTGGTTTTATAGCCGAAAATAAAGGACAATCAATAGACTTAGGATATTCGACAGTCTTACAGTTAGAATATTCTTTCACAAACAAAGTAGCCCTTTATACAGGTCTTGGTTATCGTCAAATGAATTTTAAACCAAATCTAGTTTTAGGAAGTGCTTATGGGATTGTCGAAGATCCAACAGGAACTTTAAGTGATATTTTTTACCCCTATTTAGCGGAGCATTCGTTTGAGACAATAACGATCCCCCTTTTTATTAAATTTTATGCACTTCAGTCAGGAAAGGTTAATCCTTTTATCGCTTTGGGCTTTGACACCAATATTCGATACACTGAAGTAGAAATGTACAAGTCATTATATGAGGATTTTAGACCGATAACTATTCCTGAAAACGGGGCAATATCTATAACCGAGAAAGGCTTTTCTTATTTTGGTACGAGCTTTAAAGTAGAGCTAGGAATGTCAATAGAGTTGACTAAAAAGATCAATTTTTTAATTAATACTCAGATTAGCTTATTAGAGTTTAGAAATGCAAACGAAAAGTTTAAGAATAATGATACCTATGTGTACGAAGATACCTTTTTACCCACTAGTCAATTTGTAGGTGGTGCAGGACTTCAATATGAATTTTAA
>JAHDIP010000334.1 GCA_020630735.1 Saprospiraceae bacterium
TTGTCAGATCAGACATTTAATAATTCCAAAACTATTTTTGATATTGGATCAGTATCAAAGTCTCTTACTGCTGCTTGCATCATTACCTTAGTTGAAAAAGGAAAATTATCACTAGACAGCCAACTTCTTGATTATTATCCTGAGTTAGACGCTGTGTTTGGTAATATAACTATTCAACAATTACTCAATCATACCAGTGGGATAAGAGATCATGAGGCTATTGGACAGCTTATAGAAGCTCCAAGTATTGACCCCAATACAGGTTCTTTCATTGGTACAGATGATGATATTTGGCTACTGCTGAAACAACAAAAAGCTTTAAGTTATGAGCCTGGTTCAGAATATTTATACATCAATACAGGCTACTGGTTGCTGGGTCAAATCGTTGAAAAAATTAGTAAAACAGATCTTAATTCCTTTGCTCAAAAACATATTTTTCAAGCGTTAAAAATGAATAATACTCAGTTTGGTGATAAAACATCAATCAGTAATTTATCTAAAGGATACCATACCTTTGGTCCTAATGAGACGCCAAGAGAGATCTCCTTAGTATCACAAACATTAGGAGATGGCGGAGTGTATAGCACAGCTTTAGACATTGCAATTTGGGGAAATGAAATGATTAATCACCATATTCTTGGCGATCATTTTTGGAAACTCATGCTACAATCAGGAGTATTGAACAATGGAGAAAAAATTAACTATGCTTGTGGAATTCAGCAGGAAGAAAAACATGGCAACTTAATGTATTATCATGGAGGATTTGTACCAGGTTATTATTCCTATCTCCAGTGTATTCCAGACGAACACTTAGTAGTTGCAGTTTTGACGAACCATACAAAACTAGATGCAGGAAGTCTAACTAATTCGCTTTCAGGTATATTTATTCCTACAAAAGAATTAAAAGTAATCGAAGCTTCACCAGAGGAATTAGCAAGATATGAAGGAGAATATTTTTCAGAACAATTAGGTTGGCTTAGAAAGTTACAATTGATAGATGGAACTTTATTTTATGTAAAACCCAATGATCAATTTCCTTTGCAGTATCTCGGAGATGGAGAGTTCACTACAGGAACGGGTATCACAAAAATTACTTTTGATGAGCAAACTAAGTTAAAAACAATGAGGTTGATTAATGATGGAATGATGGATCGAGTAATGACAGAGATTGTGAAAGATAATACTCAAACAGATGTGCAAAAAACAAAAACTTTAACGAATATAGATGAGTATATTGGTGAATTCCAAAGTGAGGAGTTCGATTTACGTTGGAAAGTGTATAAAGAAGGAGAAAAATTAATGCTAGATATTATTTCACACCTACCAGAATTAAGACATGTTACAGAAGATCGCTTTAATTTTGAAGGCAATTTTTTAGTGAATTTTCATAGAGATGCTAATAACACAATTAATGAATTTACCTTAGATTTTGGACGAGCTAAAAATATTAAGTTCTTAAAACAATAGACAAAGCGACGACCAAATTACAAAGTAATTTGGTCGTCGTAACCTCTTAGGCAAATTAAAGTTAATAGATACTCATCTTGGATAAATATTTTTCTACTAGACTAGGCAAAAAACACAGATGATGCCTAGCATCAGCGAGTATTTTTAACGACGTAAAGTGGAAAAAGATAACTTCAAGATGGGGAATTTATTATTTTAATTTGCCTTAAGGCATCATTTGAATAAAAATCAACTCATCTTTATTATACACCTGATTAATGTGCTTTTACAAATTTTTCCATCCGAATAGATTGATCTTTAAATTGTATTCTGATAAGGTATAAACCAGGATTAAATTCATTGATAGCTATCCTATTTAGATTATTTACAATATCGATGTACTGAACTATTTTTCCAGTCGAGCTAACGATAGTAATTGATGTTGCTTTATCAGAATTGAAATTGATGTTCAAGATATCAGTTGCAGGATTAGGGAAAACACTAATCGGTTCATTATCAGCCTGAATACGTAGAGTAGGGGAATGGGTGAAGGCTGAAGTTGTAAAATTAAAATTGGAAGACCAGTTGGTAAAACCTCCAGAGCATTTAGATTTTACCTTGTACTTATATAAGGTATTTGGTAAAAGCGGACTTGCAAGTTTTTGAGTAGTATTGACTATTGTTTCTACCCAACTGCCACCAGAGACGGGTTTGTATTTTACTTTATATTTGATATCATCCGCAAAAGCTGACCAGTAAATTGTCGCTTCCGTGCTTGTTACATCTGAAGTACCTGTGCTTGCTGGAATATCGCAAATATCTGCAGGTGTTGTGAAGTAGTCACTAGCAGACCATGCAGAGCTACCTGATTCACATAGGCTTTTTACTTGGTATTGGTAAGTCGTATTGGGATCGAGTTGGTTCAGAAAACGAAAGGTTTCTGTTCCAGCAGTCAAGTACTCTACCCAAGAACCATTTATATTAATTCGAATCCTATACCTTCGTGCAGTACTAATTGAATTCCAAGTAAGCCTGACAACATTTCCGCTAATAACAGTAGCAGTAGCTTGAGGGATTAAATCATTACTTGTAGAAAAGTAACAACGACGAGCCAAGGTGCTATCTACTACAAATGGATTTGGTTTTCCCGATTGATAAATAGCGACTCGATCAGAGCGATCTATCTCTTCTTGAGTTGCAGGGTCATTATCGTGCCATTGTAAAAGAAGATCTTTTTGACGGTGGAAAAAATCTGGATCAAAAGAGGCATCGGCTTGTGCTTTGTACATTGTGTAAAAGTAAAAGATGGCTCTAGCTACATCACCTTTAGTACTTTCTCTGGGTTCGAAGTATCCACAATCAAAGCCTTCTAAGTCTTTTTCACAATAGAGGTCAATATCGGTAGTAGGAATCGTAGTAAGAATTTCATCTTCTTTGTACCAAAATCCAGTAGTAGCATCATCAATTTCATAATATTCACAGTTACTTCTGTCAGAATTTATATTATCCTTACAGGGGAAAATGCTGTGCATATCACTTAAGGCAGGTTCGTCTTGTGCACCCTTACTTCGCGGAAAAGTATGTTCCGCATTTATTCCCTGAAAATAAGCGCTTGAGCTTGGGTCTATATTAGGGTCTAAATTAATGGTATAGTTGGAATAAATACAATTGACTACACCATCATGTCCATCAACACGTGCGTACATAGTATCTCGCATATCATCATAAAGTAGAAAAAGAGTCGGTTTGTAATCTGTTACGACTAAATTGAGCAAAGGATCGCCTGTTTCGCAAGGATGAATAAGGTTTTGAGAAAAGCCATTCATTTGAATGGTGCATAGCAATAAAAGACAAAAAGCAGTTTTTGTTAATAAATGTGTCATTATCAATTATTTTGTAGTTATAGTTTGTGTGTATACTATTGAGGTGAGCCGAAGAGCTAAGATAAGAATATTTATGACTTTTATCCAAAAATAATATATAAATAATCTTTCATTTGTGTTTTTTTGTCAAAATGCCCATATTTTAAAAAAATGATTATATATTGTTCCCATAGTCGCTTTTTATAAAAGCGTTTTTTATCACTTTAAAACTCAATATATTATGCGTTGGGAAGGACGTGAAGGCAGTCAAAATGTCGAGGATCAAAGACGAAAAAAAATGGTTCGTACAGGTGCCGCAGGCATTGGTATCGGCACGATTGCTCTCGTATTATTAATGACTTTTTTAGGTGAAGGCGATAGCGCCTCGCGAATGCTAGAGCAAGCTCAACAGCAGTCTCAGCAACAACAACAACAGCAGCAACATACTGGAGGAACAAGTGCAGCTGATGATGAATTAGCTGCATTTGTCTCCGTCGTACTAAAAGATACTGAAGATATTTGGAATAGACTTTTTAGAGAACAACTAGGACAAGAATATCAAGAACCTAGACTTGTATTATTCAATGGTGAAGTACGTTCTGCTTGTGGTTTTGCAAGTGCGGCTACTGGTCCATTTTACTGCCCAGGTGACCAAAAACTGTATATAGATCTTTCATTCTATCAAGATCTGAAAAGACGTTATAATGCGCCTGGTGATTTTGCGATGGCATATGTGGTCGCTCATGAGGTAGCACATCATGTGCAATTTTTGCTAGGCATCACACAAGAAGTACACAAAAAGAAAGGGCGTATTTCTGAAAAAGAATACAATAAACTTTCTGTACGAATGGAATTACAAGCCGATTTCTTGGCTGGTGTATGGGCACATCATGCTCATAAAATGAAAAATATTTTGGAAGAAGGCGATATTCAAGAAGCATTAAATGCAGCCCATGCCATTGGTGATGACCGTATCCAAAAACAAGCAAGGGGTTATGTTGTTCCTGATTCATTTACGCATGGAACATCAGAACAGCGCATGCGTTGGTTTACGAAAGGTATAAAAACAGGTGACTTACGAATGGGGGATACCTTCGATGTAAGTGATCGTGATTTGTAATTTTTGAGATCGCTTTGCTGAGAGATTTGTGGCCATATTAGCAAAGCTAAAATTGCGAGAGGCGAGACATACATAAAAATGTGTCTCGCCTCTCGCAATTTCAACTACTTGAAACGGTCTTTTTTCGCAACAAAGCGATCTTAAGTAATACGAGTTAATAAAGCGGGTAATCTTAACCCTAAAATACTCGATTAATTGGCTCGTACTGCTTAACTACCAAATATTCCAGAACTTAAATACCGATCACCACGATCACAAACAATACAAACTAACAAACCCGAATCAATTTGAGCAGATAACTTTTGAGCAGCTTTAACCGACCCACCACTACTCATACCCGCAAAAATACTTTCTTTAGTGGCTAATTCTTTCATCATAGAAGTTGCCTCATCTTGTGATACATCAATAATTTTATCCACACGTTCTGGTTCAAAAATTTTAGGTAAAAACTCTGGCGACCATCTTCTGATACCTGGTATACGTGAACCATCGGTAGGTTGTACCCCTACTATTTGTATCTCATTATTTTGTTCTTTTAAATATCTTGAAACACCCATGATCGTACCAGTAGTCCCCATCGAAGACACAAAGTGAGTAATTTGCTGATTGGTATCATTCCAAATCTCAGGTCCAGTACTCTTATAGTGCATCCCCCAATTATCAGGATTAGCAAATTGGTTCAACATAAAATGACTACCTTTATCGGCAAGTGATTGAGCATATTCTCTAGAATATTCTATCGTTTTTTCAGCAGGAGTTAATACAACTTCAGCACCATAAGCTTGCATCGTTTGTACTCGTTCTTTTGTAGCACTTTCGGGCATAATTAGGGTGATGCCAATATCGAAATGACGAGCGATCATAGCTAGCGCAATTCCAGTATTTCCACTAGTAGCTTCTACTAGTCGAATGCCATCTTTTAGTTCGTCTCGCTCCAAAGCACCTGATATCATCCCATATGCTGCACGATCTTTTACGGAGCCACCAGGATTTTGTCCTTCTAGTTTAGCATATATTTCTACCTTAGGATTGGCACTAACTTGTTTTAGCTTTACAAGTGGTGTATTTCCTATTAAGTTAATTATCGAAGACATAGCATTTGTTTTTAAGGATTCGGTTTAAAGT
>JAHDIP010000335.1 GCA_020630735.1 Saprospiraceae bacterium
ATGCTAGGCATCATCTGTGTTTTTTGCCTAGTCTAGTAGAAAAATATTTATCCAAAATGAGTATCTATTAACTTTAATTTGCCTAACTTTAAAAAAACTAAAAATCTATGCTTAATTGTCAAAAAGATCAATTCTCTATACCTGATAATATACACTATCTAAACGGTGCTTATTTCTCTCCTCTAATGAAAAAACTAGAGCTAATCGGTCATCAAGCTGTTTCTCGAAAAGCTAGACCTTTTGATATTGGAATTGATCATTTTTATGAACCAATAAAACAATTAAAAAATTCATTTGCGCAATTGATCAATTCAGACGCTAGTCGAATTGCTATCATTCCATCCGTTTCTTATGGGATCGCTACGGTTACTAAAAATATTGAATTTGGAGACCAGAAGAAAATCGTCATGTGCGAAGAGCAATTTCCGAGCAACTACTATAGTTGGAAGAAATTGGCAGACGAAAAAGGACTAACGATTGAAATGGTAAAAGCATCTTCCAATTTTGAACAACGCTCTATCGACTGGAATAAAAATATTTTAGATGCAATCGACAAGGAAACCAAAGTCGTAACACTTGGAAATGTACATTGGGCTGATGGTACTTATTTTGATCTAAAAGCTATACGCCAAAAGGCAACTGAAGTGAACGCACTTTTGATCATTGATGGTACACAATCTATTGGAGCTTTACCATTTGACATGCAAGAAATTCAAGCAGATGCTGTCATCTGTGCTGCTTACAAATGGTTGTTGGGACCTTATGGTTCTGCACTTGCCTATTATGGTACTTATTTTGATAATGGCGAACCGATTGAAGAAAATTGGATTAACCGTTTAGAGAGTGAAAACTTTAAAAATTTGGTCAATTACCAAGCAGCTTATCAAGCAGGAGCCGAACGTTTTGGCGTAGGGCAAAAAAGTAATTTTATCAATACTCCAATTGTACATGCTGCTATTGAACAGCTATTGGAATGGGGAGTAGACAATGTACAACAATACTGCAAACAACTTTCACAAAACACTGTCTATCAACTTAAAGAAATGGGTTGTTTAATTGATAATGAAGCTCAACGAAGTGGTCATTTATTCGGTATTCGCACCAATAATCGATTCGATATGGATAAACTACTAACTGCTTTTCAAAAGCACCACGTATACGTATCTAGGCGAGGTAATGCGATACGAGTAGCTCCAAATGTATACAATGATGAACGAAACTTTGAAGTACTTCTCGAGTGTTTTAAGCTGGCTCGTAAGCGGATTGGAACACGGATTTGCACGGATAACTTGAACACGGATACTTTTCCCGTGTAAATCCGTTTAAAATCAGTGTCTTATAATGACTTTTTGAGTTAATCGCTCTCCATTCTGGAAAATAGTCAAATAATAAACACCAGCTTGAAATGGCTGTACCTTTATTTGTTTTTCGGTTTGCGTCTTTTGATAAATAGTTCTTCCTACAACATCTTTTAGTACAAGTTCAAAACTCGTATCATCCGATTCAAAATCTAATATCAAAATATCCTTAGCTGGGTTTGGATATAGATTTAATGCACGCTGTTCTGTATGTGTATTGATCGACGTATTAATTTGTATGGTTACATCAAAATCGACAAGCTGCCCACTACAATGAATGTCATTTAATTCTTGGACGCTGATCGTACCCATTCCCGCTTGTGACCATAAAATAGTAACTGTGTTTACGTTTTCTTCTACAATCTCTCCACCTGTTACCGACCAACAATATTGAGAACCTTCAGTCAAATTGACTTGATACACTTCTTCATCTCCCGCAGTCACCAAATCTAGCCCCATAATAACTGACGTTTGAGGCTCTAAAAAAGAATGATAAAATTGAGTAGTGTTCATCAGAATTGTATCCCAATAAGGTGTAGGAGGTCCATTAAAATCGCCATTGCTTACACCGTGTGGTTCGTGCCCTTCACCATAAAAGGTATGCAAAATATATGGCAAGCCTAAATCGTCAGAACGGTTTTTAATAGGCAAAGCGCCGTGTGTAACAGGCAAAAAACCCACATCAAAAGGAGAGCCTTTATCATAGGCTACCACGTCATCAGCTGTACCATGCATGATAAGTACAGGTATCGTATCATTTGCATCTCGATAAGTACTATCGCCCAAAGCTCCCCACATATCGATTATAGCAAGTGGTTTTACTTCGTGTTGATAATCATTTCCTGTACAGTCTAAGCAGCCTAAATCTGGAAAGAGCGTACCTCCAAAGGTACTTAAAGGGCGCTCGTCTTCATCTAGATACGCGGTGTGTAATGCTGCAAAACCTCCAGCACTACTTCCTCCTATAAATATTCGAGTTGTATCTATTTCGTAGATATCTGCAAATTCGATAAAGAACCGAACAGCCGCTCTTACGTCTTGTGTACCACGATAGACTGCCCGTTCAGAACTTTGAGCATCAAATGGATTATACCCTAAACGATAAGATAAGGAAGCGGTAACATATCCTTTTTGAGCAAAAGTATCGCAAAGCATGACCATATCATCGACGCCTTTATTACCGATTAGAAATCCACCTGGATGAACCCAAATCATCAGTGGTCGTTTTTCGATATAATCGCCAATAGGTTCATAAATATCTGCAAATAGCTCTGTAGCACCGTAGGGAAAACTCCAAAAAGGCGCTTCTCCATATTTTACATCGGTATGTACAAAAACATTATCGAAAATAACATCTTTATAACGATCACTTTCGCATTGAGCCATCATTAGTTGGCTATTCATTCCTATAAAAATCAATAAATAGAGTACTTTTTTTATCATAATATGTATTTGATACCAGAAGAAATCAGTATTTATTTGTTGGAAAGTAGAACAAAAGTAGGAATTCAAAGTTTAATTTCACTCGTTCAAAACACCATTTCATACAAATAAAAGACAAATTCAATCGCTAAAAGTCCTATTTCACACAAAGGAAGATAAAATTCACTCGCTCATATCCCTATTTCACCCTCTAAAACCCCTATTTCACACATTCCGCATTGTACAAGGCCTCAAATGGTTATACATTTATACCATAATTAAGAACAAAATCGTCAACGGACGTTTTTTATAAGAACTTATGCAGACAAATAGGTTTTTTCGTTTTACGGACAAACCTTTATCCAGAATGGTTAGATAGGAAGAGATAAGTAGCAAAGGCTATTTAACTCTTCCTTTTTTAGTTTCTTTTGGATATTTCAAATGGGCAAACTACACAAAACCCTTCCATTTGAACAACTCATTCAAGTTTCAGATAACGATATTTTTCTAAATAAATAGACACAACACCTTAGAGACATTTTCAAAGATTAATCTATTCATCAATAAAGAGTAAATGAGCCAAATCCACTCTTTTGAAATCTATAGCTTTTGAGAGCGTTTCGCAAGGTACTTATCTTTTGTCCTTTGTAAACACCCTATGACTTTATAACTTATTTTTTACAAAGACTAAGATAAAGCCAAGCAAAGGTTTCATACAGATCGTGTGTAACGAAACCTGAGCTTGGTCTTCAAATTCGTTAATAATGGTGATTATTATAAATAGGTTTAATCAATGAAGCCCCCCCAAAAAACGGCGGGCTTTATTTTTTCCCTATTGTTTTTCTTCCTTTTTCAACTTCTCTTTAAATTCTTTCTCAAACTTTTGCACTTTAGGTTTTATGATATACGTACAATATGGATTGCGATCTCCTATTCGTTTAAAGTAGTTTTGGTGATGATCTTCTGCTTTATAAAAAATAGTCATCGCTGTTATTTCTGTAACGATTGGATCAGCCCAAAGGTTAGATTTATCTGTTTCATTTAAAGAAGCTTCTGCTCGTTTTTTTTGTTCTTCATTATGATAAAAAATAGCGGATCGATATTGCGGTCCAACATCATTGCCTTGTCTGTTTAAAGTTGTAGGATCATGCACACGCCAAAATACTTCTAACAACTCATCATAAGTAATGATGTTTGGACGAAAGGTTATTTGAACCACTTCGGCATGTCCTGTTGTCTTTGTACAAATCTGGTCGTAAGTTGGATTTTCTACATGACCGCCTGTATAACCAGAATCGACTGCTTCTACCCCATCAAGGTTGTCAAAAACAGCCTCGGTACACCAAAAACAACCAGTTCCAAATGTAGCTACTTCAAAAACATTATTCGTTGTTGATTCCATAGTATTATTTTTAGTTTGTGCAAATGTAGAATTGATTAATAGAATAAACGAAAATAGATGAATGATACTTCTAGATGTCATTCTTATAAAACACCAAAACAGTTTTTTTGTTTAATCGTCCATTATACCAATAGATTAAGTAGCAATAGAACGATCTATCTCTTTGGCATATGCCAAAATTCCACCTTTAAGGTTATAGAGATTATCAAAAGGATATAATGCTTCTAAAGTTTTAATAGCCTCTAAACTTCGTTGACCGCTTCGACAATGAATAATAACTTTTTTGTCTTTAGCTATTTTAGGCAAAGCTTCTTTGATTGTATTCAAAGGGATTAATATACCTCCTAAATTTCCATTGGTGTATTCATATTGTTCTCGCACATCAATGAGTTGAACATTAGCTTCTTCGTCCAATAGTTTTTTTAATGCTTGAACAGTTATTTCTTTATGATCTTTTGCATTAGGTAATCCACAAAATTCTTCATAGTTAATTAGTGCGGTAATATTTGTTGCTGGATTTTTTTTGATCTTCAAAACACGTGTTGTAAAACTTGCTGCATCAAATAAAAATAAACGTCCGTGTAATGGCTCTCCTATTCCTGTAATCACTTTGATAACTTCGCTTGCTTGCATACTTCCGATGATTCCAGGAAGGACACCCAAGACTCCACCTTCTGCACAACTTGGTACCTGACCAGGTGGCGGCGGCTTTGGAAATAAGTCTCTATAGTTAGGTCCTCTTTCACCATTTTCATCCAAATAATTAAACACTGCTACTTGTCCTTCAAAACGAAAAATAGACGCATAAACATTTACTTTATCAGCCAATACACAAGCATCATTGACAAGGTAACGGGTCGGAAAATTATCAGACCCATCGGCTACAACATCGTAATCTTTAATTATATCAAGAGCATTTTCTTTCGTAAAAGCTGTTTCATAAATCGTAATAGCAATGTGAGGATTGAGTGCTAATAATCGTTTTTTTGCCCTTGCTGCTTTTGAGCATCCAATATCATCTATCGTATATAATACTTGACGTTGGAGATTACTATCGTCTACCGCATCAAAATCGACAATTCCGATATGCCCAACACCTGCAGCTGCCATATACAATAATGCTGGACTCCCCAATCCACCTGCTCCAATGACAAGTACTTTTGCAGCTTTGAGTTTTTCTTGTCCTTGTATATTAAATTCAGGAATGGCAATATGTCTGCTGTACCGTTTTAGCTCTTCCGAACTCAGTGCGTTCTCCTTCTCCATAAGAATAAAGTTACGCTTTTTTCAGTTATTGCCAACTTACAATAAGGAATGAGAAAAATATAAGGGATGGGAA
>JAHDIP010000336.1:0-3512 GCA_020630735.1 Saprospiraceae bacterium
AGAATAATTAACTTTTTCATAATAATTGTTTTTAAAAATTTGCAAAAGGGTTTCTTTCTCTCCAAAGGAGAGTTCATTAAAATATATTTCGAAATAAGGCCTTAAAGTGAAATGCGATTAGTAAAAGAAAATAGTTTATTATTTGCTTTTGAAAGGATATTAGTCCTTCTTTTAAAGTTTATTGTTTGTGTTCGTTTGATAAAACAAATATGGGGGATAAAAAGGGTAGGCGCAAAAAAAATGAGGAAAACGAAGTATGATTTTATGAATTCATACTCGAAAAAAAAGTGGGACTAATTTTTTAAACTTTTTTTGAACAAAAGAAAAAAACACTTGTTATAGCAGCCTTAGAAAAACAAAAGCCTTATCCTATGTTTGAATATGGATAAGGCTTTTGTATCTATTTTTTTGTAATTAAATTAATCACCTTTCAAGAAAGCATTCATCATCCACTTATCATCTATCTTTTCGAAAAAAGCACGGTAGTCTACTTGCCCACGAACGTACTTGCCGTATACATAGCCTTCGGTATCGTCCGAAAATTGTACTTTTACCCAAGGATGCTTCTCGCCACCAATTCGTTCTATAGGTAAATCTTTTTCATAGATCAACCGAACAATATCATAGGATGCTGAACGGACAATTTTGCCATTACGTTTTGGAGCGTTACGTACACGTACTCCTTCACCTACGATAGCACCATACTCATGTGCATCATAGCCTTGCGAAAACGTAGAAAAAACATACGGAGCTGAAAAGACATTTCGATTTTCACCCTCGAAGGTACCACCGAGTTGTAGAACATTACGTAATTCTTGCCAAAGCATGGTCTTTTTTGGAATACTATCTAGCTGCCACATTTTTCTAAAGTTTTCTTTTCCTTGTGCTACGCCAAAACTGATTTTTATTTCATTGGTAACGACACTCATTAAATGATCAACATCCTTTTTGTTGACTGCTTTGATGAGTTGAGTTCTAAAAGCTTTGAACGAAGCATCGGTCTGACCTTCGTCTATAGGATTTAATTTTCCTTGTTCGATGGTTTGAGAAGTAGGGAAGCCGCCTTCTTCGGTACTTGTAGTTGCAGTAGTATTATTATCAGAAGTTTGAGTGCCTTCTGATGTTGTTGTTTGTTGAGCAAGCACTCGCTCTAGTGAGTCAAGTTTTGCTTTTGCTGCAGCTGCTTCGGCTTGTGCTTTTTCTGTGGCACTTTGTCCTGCTGGATTTCCACATTGTAAGCAGGCAAAGCAGATGAGTAATAGGATGCAATATTGTAATTTCATATTTATAGTTGGTTTTGTAAATACAAATTTGTTGTGTAAAATTATGGATTATTAATCACTAAAAAGTCTCTATTCTCGCTTCTCTTTTCCTTGTTCCTAACTTAATCAATAATCAGTCAATCAATAATTTAATAATCAAGTTGTACGAATTTTCTTCATGGCTTGTTCGATAAGGCTATCGTCGGCTACATTTGGCATCGTGATTTGTAAGTCAGGGTTGTTATCCATCGCCCGTTGTGCAGAGAACATGGCTTCTTTATTTCTTGCCCAACTTCTACGAGCAATACCATTATTGACATCCCAAAAGAGCATAGACTTTAAGCGACGTTCGGAGTCCGCTGTACCATCTATCACCATTCCAAAACCTCCATTCATTACTTCACCCCAACCAACACCGCCACCGTTGTGAATAGACACCCAAGTAGCCCCTCTAAAGGAATCACCAATGACATTGTGTACAGCCATATCTGCCGTAAAACGAGAACCATCATAAATGTTTGCCGTTTCTCTAAATGGAGAATCGGTACCCGATACATCGTGGTGATCTCTACCCAAAACAATTGGTGCAGATATTTCGCCACTTGCTATTGCATCATTAAAGGCTTTAGCAATATTGATTCGACCTTCCGCATCGGCATACAAAATACGAGACTTTGATCCGACAATTGGTAAGTTTTCATCAGCGGATTGAATCCAGATCAAATTATCGTTTAATTGTGCTTTGATCTCCTTAGGAGCAGTAGCCTGCATTTCTATAATCACTTTTGCAGCAATAGCATCCGATTTGTCAAGATCTTCTTTTTTGCCAGAAGTACACACCCAACGGAAAGGCCCAAAACCGTAGTCAAAACACATCGGCCCCATAATATCTTCTACATAAGAAGCATATTTGAAAATACCTTCTTCTTTGTTTTTCCAAATATCTGCACCTGCTTCACCCGCTTCTTTCAAAAAGGCATTGCCATAATCCCAGAAATACATTCCTCGTTCGCTGAGTGTATTGATGGCTTTTACGTGACGACGAAGTGTAGAACGAACTTCGTCCATAAACTTCTCCTTATTGGTATTCAACAATTCCTCTGCTTCCTTAAAGGTATAACCTGCAGGGCAGTATCCTAAATCGTCGATATTATGCAAAGACGTTTGGTCGGAACCTAATTCTATCTTTATGTTATCAGCGACTAGTTTTTCCCAAAGGTCAACAATATTACCTTGATAGATTAAGGTGATCGCTTCTTCTGAACGTCTACATTCTTCTATTCGAATAATGAGGTCATTAAGATTAGTATACACATTTTTAGCCTCAACATAACCGTCTACTATTCGCTGTTGCACCGCATCAGGATCAACCTCAGCCAATACACCTACTGCACCTGTAATAACACTGGCCAAAGATTGTGCACCTGACATACCACCTAGACCAGAGGTAACAAATACTTTTCCCTTCAAATCATTTTCTCCAAGTCCCTTCATCCGACCAGCATTCAACAAGGTAATCGTTGTACCATGAACAATGCCTTGCGGACCGATGTACATAAAGGAGCCTGCTGTCATCTGGCCATACTGTGTAACTCCCAAAGCATTATATTTATTCCAGTCATCTTTTGACGAATAATTCGGGATCATCATTCCATTAGTGACAACAACTCGAGGAGCATCTTTATGAGAAGGAAATAAGCCAAGCGGATGACCAGAGTACATGACAAGTGTTTGCTCATCTGTCATTTCTGCCAAATACTTCATCACTAAACGGTATTGTGCCCAGTTTTGGAATACGGCACCATTGCCACCATAGGTAATCAACTCATGTGGATGCTTCGCTACTTTTTTATCCAAGTTGTTTTGGATCATGAGCATGATTGCCGCAGCTTGTTGACAGCGATAAGGATATTCTTCGATACCTCTTGCCTTCATCTCGTAATCTGGACGAAAACGATACATATATATACGACCGTATTTTTCGAGCTCTTCTGCAAATTCAGGTGCCAATACTTCGTGGTGTTTAGGATCAAAATACCGCAATGCATTTTTCAATGCGAGTATTTTCTCTTTATCGGTCAAAACACCTTCTAATACTCGTCGTGGAGCATGACTAACGGATTGGTCGTAAGGTTTTACTGGAGGAAGTTCGGAAGGAATACCTTCTAATATTGCTTGTTGAAATGGATTCATTCGTGTATCTATTTTTTTTCGAGTCAAAAATAAGGATTCTATATGAATAATTTTAAT
>JAHDIP010000336.1:3612-5519 GCA_020630735.1 Saprospiraceae bacterium
ATGGCAAAAAATAATTTATTTGATAAGTTTGGCGATTTTCTGGATAAGGGTCGCAAAAATATAAAAGATCGGTTGACACTTGATATCACTGACTTATTGCGTGCAATAGATCAAAATGATCTTGAAATGGTCATGCGTGCCTTAGATGCTGGAGTTGATCCTAATGATATGGACGGGCTAGAGCAAAAGGCCTTACCAATTGCTGTTGACCAAAACAGTCCAGAGATTGTGCGACTACTTTTAAAAGCTGGTGCGAATCCTGATGTATTGGATAATAATGGGGAGTCGCCATTAATGAAAGCAGTGAGTTGGGAAAATGAAGTGATTGTAAAATTGTTATTAATCGCTGGTGCAAGAGTTGATTTTAAAAACTCGGCAGGACACACTGCTCGAAAAGAAGGAGAGTCGAAAGGTTATACGAAGATGCTATATCTATTGGATAACTATCAGAATGATATGAAGGTCAAGCAAAAAGAAAGCTTGAAAGAAAAAGAATTAGCTAAGCATGAAGCACTAAAAGCCAAGGGTGTAAAAGCAGATGCGGCACGAGAGGAAGAAGCAAAAAAAGAAGCGGCAAAAAAGGCAAAGCAAGCCGAACTTGCTGAACAAAAACGAGTACAAGATCTGGAGGCAAAATATAAAAATTTCGAAGGCAAAGAATTAACGGCATTGATCAAAGCAATTCAAACAGGCGATAAGGAGTCCTTTACTTTTTTGATTGACAAGGTGACCGATATGAATGCAGTAGATGAAGCGGCACAAACAGCGCCTTTATTAGCGGCAATCATGTATAAGCAATCAGACATGATTCGTCTATTGATTGAAAAAGGTGCTGATACAACAAAAGTGGTACCTCAACAAAATCATTCAGCGTTAAGCTATGCTGTAAGTCAAAACTTATACAAACTTGTCCAATTAATTTTAGAACAAAAAGGAGAAGACAGTGCTGCTGCCTTAAATGATTCCAGCCAAGTGGTAAGCCCTCAATTTTTAGCCTATAATGATGCTAAGATGCTAGACATTTTATTAACTGCTGGAGCTGATCCTCGTTTTGGAGGACAGTTAGGTGTTGCGCCTATAGTTAAAGCAATCGAAAAATCTAGCTTAGCAATCTTACCTGTATTAGTCAAAAACAAAGTAGATCTTAATGAAATAACAGATGGCAAAACCTTATTAGAATGGGCGATTCATTATAATCGTATTGATTGGGTCAATGGATTATTGGATGAAGAAGTAGATCTTACTACTACAAATGATGCTGGACAAACAGCTTTAGCATATGCTGAGAGTTTGGGTGACCGAGATACAATTGTTGGTCTATTAAAAAATGTGGAATAGAAAAAAACATAGAACTTTTGTTGGTTACAACAATTTGGTTATTTTTAAACCAAATTAATATAATTTTATTTCCTCAGTAAAACTAAATATACTATGCCAACGAATTACTACATGTTTTTTCTAACAGCCCTCATACCAATGATTGTCGGGGCAGTTTATTACCATCCTAAAGTGGTAGGAGGTCCTTGGATGAAAACAAATGGCTTTACAGAAGAGTCGCTCCAGAAAGGGAATATGGCGCTCATCTTTGGATTAGCTTACCTTTTTGCAGTGATCATTTGTTTGCCGCTCAGTGGTCTTGTTATCCATCAATCGGGTGTTGTTGCTTCTGCCATGTCGACTACCGAACCAGGTGTTTGGTCACCACAAGCAGTTAATGATATCAATAGTTTTATGGCAAGCTATGGCACTAGTTTTCGGACCTTTGGTCATGGCCTTTTACACGGCATTATCGCTGCTCTTTTTATCGGCTTACCCATCTTTGGCACCATTTCATTATTCGAAAGAAGAGGCTGGAAATATATTCTCATCCACTTAGGTTACTGGGTGATTACGCTTGGCTTAATGGG
>JAHDIP010000046.1 GCA_020630735.1 Saprospiraceae bacterium
CAACACAAAAAATAAATACTTGGAATAAATATCATGGCTTTTTACTGCTGCAAAGTATGTTTTTAGTCATTGCTTTTCAGTCTGTCTTACCTTTAATTGCAGTTGTAATTCCCTCTTTTTTATTTTACATCATACAACATTGGACGGAGTTAAAAGCCTTTCGTCCCTTTGCAGGATATGCGAATTGGGTGACGGCTTTTCGATTGGATATCGTGATTCTCTTGGCTATCTTTTATCCGTCTTTGTCATTATTACAAATAGGAATGCTAGCTATTTTGATCATCTGTTTAGATTGGGTAGATGGTCAATTGGCTCGAAGGTTTGATATGAGTAGCGATTTTGGTGAATACCTCGATATGGAAACGGACTCCTTATTTGTAGCTGTGATCTGTTCTATTTTATATCTAAATGGAATGGTTGGTTGGTGGCTTATGCTAATAGGTTTTTTGCGATATATTTATGCGATAGCTGTTTTTTTATTAGGTTGGCAAAACAGAAAAGCGAAATCGACAAAACACGCAACGTTTATAGCTGGTATTTTTTTCGTTGCCATTATTTGTCCCTTTTTTTTACCAGTCTTATACTACCTTCCCATCGTTATAGTTGGCTCCTTGCTCTTGTTATTTTCCTTTGCTTATTCCTTTTATAGCTTGTGGGAGGCGAAGTAAGCTAAACGTCATTATCACCCAAATATACACTTCTAGTTGATACCGATAACGAGCCAATTCATTTGGTTGAAACAAAGAACTAATAACCGCAACATAAGCCACATTTAGTAGCATAAATAAGATCAGCTTTTCGACATACATTCCCTGAAAATTATTTTTAAATAAACGGAAAATGATAATGCCCATTAGCGGCAAAATTAAAGCGATAAAAAAACTGTACAAACCAAAATATTTTATAGGAAAGGAATGCCAAGTTGTATTCCAAGTATTTTCTAAAGGCTCTAGTAGTTTCCTGTTCGGAATGAAAGGAGATTTTTCTTTATCATGAGCATGCCATCTTGTGCTTTCTGTAAAAAATAAAACAAAAGAAAGGCTTACAGATTTTAGGTAATCAAACGGACGTTCTTTGACATAATAGACACAACCTTTTTGTTGAAGTTTTGAAAGCTTGATGTAAATCCAATGGTTGAAATTAATGATACCTGTACTATTCATTTCTTGATCAAGGCAAGGAATTCCTGTTGAATCTTTATGGGCAAGAAGATTTGGAAATTGCTTTGGTGGTGAAAAAATACTACTGTGTACAATCGGGGATATATGTTTTTCCTTAACCCATTCTTGTCGATCTGCTTCTGATAATTTATAAACGGTTTGCCGAGCAAAGCTTGCCCCAAACCAAGAACTTGCACCAAAAAAACCGAACACCAAAAAGTTTTTTAAATACAAAAGCAAGACTAAACTAGAAGGTAGAGCGAAAGCTTTTAAAATATTTTTCCACGCTTTCCCTGCAAAAATTAAAGCAAGTGTCAACATCGCCAATAGCCAAACAAAATGAAAGGTCGAACGCAAGTAACAGATGAATGCACAAAGACTAAAAAATAAGAACCATCGCCTAAAGGTAGCATCTTTTATGGCGCTAAAAAAAACGATTGCTAGAGCTGCAAGTAATGCCGCATTGGGATAGGTATACAAGTAAAAATTTTCAAAATAAATACTTGGAGGGCTTAAGCAAAAAATACTACTTAGCACGATAGTTGATGTTTTGCCCAAACCAACCAAACGCAATAAATAAGCTAATGAAAGCGTCAAGCCTAAACCAAAGAGTACGAAGAAAAAATGAAACAGAGAATCTGCATGTTCTCCTGCTAATTTCAAACCAATACCAAGAAATGCATTCGTTAGTGGCGGATGAGCATGCGTATAAAAAATGGTTTCTGCCCAACGTTCAGTAAGTAAAATCGGATCAAGAAAAGACATTAGCTCAATCGCCAAGATAAATCGTACACCAATAGCAAAAAGAATAATCCTTGACAAAAGGAAGATTCCTGTAATAATTAGATACATTTTTTGTGATGAACGAAAACTCATTTTTTTATTCTGAAATTTACGCTTGCAAATAACGGTCTTTTTCGACAACTTAAAGACAAGATGCCAATAATTTTTATACCTTTATTTTTTCTATTGTAAACACAAACTGTACAAAGCACTGAATGGTACATTCCGATTATCTAAGCCTAAAACATTATCCGCATTTAGACGGTCTAAGAGGAATCGCCATCATCTTAGTTTTACTATTACATTTGTTTAATGTGCATTTAGGATGGATTGGAGTCGATTTGTTTTTTGTGCTTTCGGGCTTTTTAATAACTCGTATACTGCTAGAAAGCGAACGAAGCTTTAAATCGTACACCAATTTTTTGATGCGAAGAGTCTTAAGAATATTTCCGCTTTATTACTTGACCTTATTCTTCTTTTTCCTCTTTTTTGATCAACAGATTTTAATTCATATACCAGACTTCCAAGTATTAATCAATAATCAATTTTATTTTTGGACTTATTTACAAAACTTCTTTTTTGTTTATACCCCAGAAAAATTTCCGAGCTTTTTAAACCACTACTGGTCTTTAGCTATCGAAGAACAATTTTATGTATTCTGGCCCTTTTTTGTGATTTTTCTTCACCAGAAAGTCTTGCTAAGGTGTATATGCTTTTTCATTTTTATGGCAATACTCCTGAAGGCTACTTCTACCAATATTTCTGCATCTTATACCTTGTTACCTTATCGAGCTGATAGCCTTTTGTATGGTGCTTTGATAGCGCTAGTACTCAAAAGTAATTTCAACATAAAAATTTCTTACATCATTGCAGGATTAATTGTGTTAGGGATTGGATTTTGTGCGGTGCTAATAGTAGAAAGAAGTTATGCACACAATACGCTATTGATGGCTCAATATGGCTTTACGATTATTGATTTATTTTTCGCCACCTTTTTATTATTGACTTTAGTCAACCATCGAATCACTTCTTTTATTCGAAAATTATTGACTAATTCTTTGCTTCGATTTTTTGGAAAATACTCCTATGGAATGTACATCATCCATTGGCCTTTACGACAATATTTGATCGAGTCAGGGAAATTAGAGTTTGTATCAAGTGATTTCTTTTCTGGTGTTTTAATTTTGATATTAACGACAGTTTTATCTGTTACAATATTTTATCTAGTGGAGCAAAAATTCCTTCAGCTTAAAAAATATTTTTAATCGTTTTTTATAGTACCTTAGAGCCAGAAAAACAATCATACTTTTATGCCTAACGGTTCACTATGGTCAACGAGTAAGAAACTTCAGTTTTGGCTTTTGTTTCTGCTCTTAAATAGTCTGCTTTTTTTGCCCCGCTACTTATTGGAAATGGAAACCAATACGATCTATCCGAGTTTCCAAAAAACGACCTTTGCTAAACAGGTACAAGAGCTTTTTATTTTTCGTAAAAATGTAGACATTTTTCGTTTTAGTTTTGAGTTTACCATTTTAGTTTTCCTATTTTATTTCCTTAAAAACAAACTGCGAAGTACGATTGCCCGTTGGATACTTTATGTTAGCTATCTGCTCTTATTTATTTTCCAAGTGTATTGGCAAATCGTTTGGGTGATGTTCAAAATGGAGCCTAATTTCTTTAATGACTCCAAGCAATTTGCCTTAGGATTTTCTATCATCACGAGTGAACCTGATGCTACTGCTATTTTTGTTTTTTTAGGAATAATTGCACTGTTTATTTTGTTTTATTTTTTGATAAAACGACTTTTAGTTTTAGTCTATCAATTAGAATTTAGTCAACTGTTCCTTGTTCTCTTTACAGGCTTATTTCTCTTTTGTGGATGCTATAAATTCAAGATGGCATCAAGAGGATGGAACCTACATCGTTTTCCTGAACGAGTAGTACAAGTAATGACCTATCCTGTTGCAAGATGTATCAAAATGTCTGTTAAATCTAAACGAGTATTAGACGATCTTGACCTTAATAAAGTGGTTGCTCAAAGTCCAATAGATACATTTACGTTAAATAGTTCGCCTAATATTCATTTGATTTTTATCGAGTCTTATGGTCGCTTGTTATACGATGATCCTGATATTAGTAGCCGTTATAAAAAGGTCTTAGAAGAAGAAAGTAAAAGTCTTGAAAAGAACGGTTGGTCAATAGCTTCGCACCTCAGCAAATCGCCAGTGATTGGTGGTGCATCTTGGGTAGCTTATTCGTCTTTTATGTATGGTTTAGATTTTAAAAATCATGCCTACTATAAAACCTTGTTGAATAATACAAAGCTGTATGAATACAAACATCTGTTTCGCTTATTGCGAGAGAAGGGGTACAAAAGTTATTGGATCAGTCCGATCTCAGGGCATAAGAAAATGCCTGTTCCTTATGAGCTATATGATCGTTTTTATGAGATCGATAAACGTTTTCATTATAAAGATCTTCAATACAAGTCTACCCTTTACGGTTTTGGTCCATCGCCACCAGATCAGTATACACTCAACTTTGTAAAATCAGAATTGGAAGCCAAGGAGACCGATCCATATTTGTTGTTTTATATCACGATCAATTCACACAATCCATTTGTTACGCCTCCCTTTTTTGACGATTGGACAACCTGGAAAAGTTTAAAGAAAGGAAGCAAAGAAACGAAGTCTTCTTTTGTGGCAAACCCAGATACACCTGATTACATAAAAGCTATCGAATACCAAATAAAAACTATAGCTAATTTTATCGTGGGACAGGGGAGCGAAGATGATTTGTTTATTATTGTTGGCGATCATCAGCCACCAAAAATCACTTTAGATACCTATGACCGAAGTACACCGCTTCATGTCATTTCAAAGAATAAAAAATTCATTAATGATTTTAATGAATATGGCTTTTCAAATAATCTTGAAGTAAGAGACACCAGTCAGCATATCAGACATGAGGGATTTTATTCGATGTTTCTACGAAATTTTTTACACAACTACAGTACGGATACAACGAACTTACCCGTTTATTTACCGAATGGAATTGAAGCCTTTGAGAGAGAAGATTAGTAAGCATCAACGTTTCTCAAAAACCAAAAACTGGTATTTAGCTAAACCAGTACGAATACATTCTTGACGAGCGTCACCACCTTTGAGCGAATGTAAGTAATGACTTTTTTCCATCAACGGACCAAGCGTTTTGGTGAGTATTCTAATGAATGTATCTCTAGGTCGTCTTTTGTCTAAGTAATCTGTAAGGTCTATTTTTTTTACTAAATGTATCCCTTCCTTTTTAGACATTTTTTCTACCTGATCAATCGCTAATAAACTACCCAAAACCCAACCATCACAAAAATCTTTAACCGTCGGATGTTCTGGACTAACACCTTCTGCTAAAAAATCATCAATTAAAATAAGTTGACCACCAATAGTTAGTTTCGAACTAATTTGCTGCAAAAAGACACTAGCATCAGGTGAGTGGACAAATGCTTCTATGGCATAAGCAAGATCTATATTTTGTCCCAAAAAAGATAAATTCTGAAAACTACCTTTTACTATTTTGCATCGTTTAGAAGCTCCTAAACGCTCAATATTTTGGTTGCCAATTTGAGCCTGTTTTTCGCTAATCGTAATACCCGTTATGGAGTCATCATCACGGAGTTGTTGAGCAATGTATAAGAGCGTACTACCTACACCACAGCCTAAGTCAAGAAGTTGCAAAGCATTCGATTCTATCTTTTTGATTTCATCTACAATCAATTGATTGGCATAATTTACTGCTTCTTCAACAGTGTTAATGCCTTCTGCCCAAAGTGCCTGATGAATATTTTGAGTATTCTTATTTTCTCCAAACCAAAGGAATTTACCTGTGTTTTTATCGTAGTACGTACTTACTTTTTTTTCGTGTTTAGATAACGCCATTAATCTACTATAATTTTAAGGCAAGATAAGGAATAAAGTCTAATCTTCGAACTATATTTGCAGCATGTCAGAAATACACGGGCACGAAAACTTTGATCCCTCTTGGTTGGATGAACGATTTGCCTTCGATTCAGCCGCTCGCAATGAGGTAGTAGAAGAAACGCTCCTTTCATTTACAGGAAAAAAAGAACAACTTACCATTGTTGATATTGGTTCAGGTACAGGCTCCAATGCGGTTTATTTTTTTGATAAATTTCCATACCAGCAGCAATGGTATTTTCTTGAGTTAGATCCGCTATTACTTCGCTATTCTTTAAGTCGATTGGGGGCGATAGCAGCACAGCGAAAAATGGAAACAGATCTTGACTTAAATTCCCTAAAGGTAAAAGGAGTTACGAAGAAAATAAATATCAATACGATTTGCGATTCGTTTTTAGAGATAGATAAACTGCTTGACTTAAAGTCGGTAGATGTGGTAACTGCGGGAGCCGTTTTTGATTTATTATCTGTTCAGCAATTTGAAGATTTTGCTCGTCTATTACACGAAAATGGAGTAGCATTATTGAGTACCTTGAACTATGCTGGCATGTCTTTTTCGGACGATGATCCTTTGAATAATCACTATGTTGATTTGTATGAACAACACATGGTTCGAGATCAAGAATACGGTCACTCATTAGGAAAAGAAGTGACAAATGTGATGACAGATTTTTATGATAAAAATAAAATCAATTACCACATCGGAAAAAGTGTTTGGAACATTCACGAACAAGCCAGAAAAATGCACAACTTTCTCTTTGGTTTCATGGAAAAAGCAATGCAAGATATGATACCAGATGCATTTGATTTTCAACAATTTGAAAAATGGCTAACACGAAAAAGAGAACTGTCTAAAGAAGAAAAATTAACAATTGTAGTAGAACACTATGATCTATTCATCATAGATTAAGGAATATTCGTTTCTCAAATATATCTTTTGGTTTTTCCCAAATAGTCTTTATAGGGCTTCCCAAATTTCCAAGCCAGAAAATCCTCCTCCAGCAATACCTTGGAATGCATGTTTACCAAATAAATCAAAATGCCAATTAACAAAACTAAAGAAGGTGCAAAGAAAAACAACCCAAACATCGTAAGGTGCGTAGCTACCAAAATAGGGTTACGAGTAAGCTTGAAAAACTGAGTAGTCTTTAATGAAAATTCATCACCTTGTTGAGAATTATCCTTTCGCATATTGATTGTAGAGGAAAACGAAATAATACGACTAACCAAAATCAAACCCACTCCAAGAACAAGAAAAATAGGACGATCTAAAAAATGAAAATAACCTAAATAATTTTTTAGAATCGGAAAAAATGCACACACTAAGGGCAAGCAAAAGGTAAGATTACCAATAACTGTTGGGGTGAAAAAAATAAAGAACTTTTTGAAGGCACTATATTGAGTTGCTTTGTGCAAACGACTATCAGGCGGTAGCTCTTTAGCAGCTTCTGGAGAAAATAATTGGTAAGTAGAAGCAACGCTTGGAACTGGAAAAAAGACCAGTTCAAAAACAATACTTGCATAGATTAATATTAAGAAAAGTAAGAGCATAGCTAAAACCAATTAAAATCTCGTCTCAAATAATTTTCCAGTTCTTTAACAGAAGGAGCGTAGTATTTTTCCAATACATCTTTAGCAGCTTCTGGGATTGTATTTTTTTTAGGAGCAACATTATATTGCTGTTTTAGTTCCGCTGAAAAATCATGAATAGGAATGGACAGAAAGGTACACAAATCATTCATGATTTGATTTGCCAAAGCTATATTTTTCATATCCTCTGTTCGGATGATAAATATATTTTCTTTTCCGAAAGTAGCCACCCAACGCTTTAGATGTGCTACATATTTTCCTGGTCCCACAATATCCGTTTTTTTTCCATTATCTGTTTGTTGAATTTCTTTCTCGATCACTGACAAAAAATCATCAGACCGAAAACGATATCTCCATCGTTTTTCTTTCTTAAATCGCTGATACATCAGAAAATGAGAATAAGCCCGATCAACAGGATTGCGCAACATCAAGATTAATTTCAGGTCAGGCAAGTAGGCTTTAACCGTTTCGGGTTTGCCTTGGTAGAAGGTAGGAGCACTTGCTTCTCCTGTGATATAGTTGACATCCTTCAATCGCTTTTTACTAAAACTCGTCGTCGTAACCCGAAAGTCATCCTTAAATTTTACCCACTTACTCACCACTTCATCCTCGTGTGCTGCACTTGGAAACAGACGAATATACTTATTGACTTGAAGTGGAATCAACCATTCTGGCAAGATAAATAAACGAGGTTCTTTTTCTTTTGGAGGTAAAATAGTAGGATGGGTGCAAAGATAGCGATAAAGCGAAGATGTACCACATTTTCGTTCGCCCATAATCATAAAACTAGGCAGCAGATGATCAGGACTAGTAAGGGGTTTTCTCATAAAATGGATAAAAACAACTTGCTATTCTAACTTGGTTTTACCTCAGGCATTTTGCAAGCTTCGTCAGCTTTCTTGCCACAAACCGTACAATCTCCAATTTTGCTTTTTAGCATTGGATTATTTGTCGCACAAGTACCACGAAATTCATTGCCTGTCAAAATATGGCGAATATTAATCATCGCAAAGGATAAACCATATACTACAAAAATGATCGTTAAAATATATAAGAATTCCATTATTAGGATTTTATTTTTTAAAAGTATATAAGTAAAACACATCTTCTATGAAAAGGTTATACTTTTGCACAAAATTGTAGATGTTCTCTGTTCTGTCAAAGAAAATGAAGAAGCCAAAAGTGTAAAACAATCTATTTAACCGAGAACTATTGTACAAAATTAGTACTTTTTACCTTCAAAATCTAATTTAATGGAAAAGAAGCTTGAAGCCTTTGCACGATTGTTGAAAATAATGGACGAATTGCGAGAGCAATGCCCTTGGGACAGAAAACAAACCTTCCAGTCTTTGCGAAATCTTACCATCGAAGAAACCTACGAGTTAGCCGATGCGATTTTAGCAAATGATACAGAGGAGATGAAAGAAGAAATTGGCGATTTGATGCTTCATATGGTGTTTTATGCTAAGATAGCTGATGAGCAAAAAGCCTTCGATATTGCCGATTCACTGAATCATGTTTGTGATAAACTCGTCAAACGGCATCCACATATTTATGGAGATGTAAAAGTCGAAAACGAAGAAGATGTCAAGAAAAATTGGGAACAATTGAAATTACAAGAAGGTAAAAAATCAGTTCTTTCAGGTGTGCCAAATTCTTTACCAGCAATGGTGAAAGCCTATCGGATGCAAGATAAAACCAAACAAGTAGGATTTGAGTGGGAAAATAGTGAACAGGTTTGGGAAAAAGTAGAAGAGGAAATGGCAGAGTTTAAAGAAACCTTGAATGAAGATATGTCGCAAGAACGAAAAGAAGAAGAGTTTGGAGACATCCTTTTTTCGCTAGTCAATTTTGCTCGTTTTCAAGGCATCGATCCAGAAACTGCCCTAGAACGAATCAATCGAAAATTCAAAAAACGCTTTGAATATATCGAAGCACATGCGCCTAAAGAGTTGACAGATATGTCGCTCGAAGAGATGGATGCACTCTGGAATGAGGCAAAAGGCAAAAAGTAAAGGGAGGAATTGTATCCCTCCCTTTTTGTGTAAATAGCCTGAGTTTTTGTCTCGTTTTGATTATTTTATTATTTCAGCTTTATCACTTTCTGTACTGTTTGGTATCCTTCAGTTGTTTGGAGTTGAAGGAAATAGGTTCCAGCCTTATATTTTTTGCCAAACGAGACTTGATGTAAGCCAGCTATCTGTTGATTCTGTTCGAAAAGTTGTTCTACTATTCTTCCGTTAATGTCGTATAAAGTCAATGTTACTATTTGCTGATTAGGCAGGTAGTAATGTATCGTACTTTCCTCCATAATAGGATTTGGGACTACTTGTAATTGTAGTAAGTTGTTCTCAATAGGATTTGTAGACTCTAATAAATCCAAAGTCGATAGAACTGTATTGGTTATGATAGGTGCATTGAAATCAAAATAGATAGCAGCCGTATTTTCTATTTCAGTTCCTATCGGTAAATTTTCCTTTAAGCGAGCTTCGAATAAGACATAACCATGACTGGCAGGTTCATTTATATTACTATCAGGTAGCATGATATTGTCGAAAGTAAATTCCAACTCATTGCCATTGATTACATCTAAACGATAATCGTGACTAGATGCGCCAGGTACAATAGTCATCAGGTCAAGGTCTTCATCAATAACATCTCTAATAACAACAGTAAATGCAGTATCTGTACCTGTATTTTGAAAACGAATTTGATAACTTAATTTTTCAGTACTAGGATCAATAATGCCTGTTTCGCCAAGCCCTCTAGGTGTTACTTGCTTATCATTCGGATCATAAGATCCTGTCACTAGAAAGTCAGATTCAGCTGTATTATTATCAGGATTGATATCTCCGTCTACTGGCGTAACATTATAGGAATGCATTAACTCTGTTCCAATCATGACTGAAGGATCAAGGTAAAGAGAGCTTGAAAATAAGAGATAATCACCTGGTTCAAGATCTACGAAATCCCAAGATACAGTAGATGTATTGAAGTCATAAGTTGTTTCCATTGGGCTTGCACCAGTATACTCTTGAATAGGATCGTGAATTAAACTAGCCATACCAGACATTGGTTCATTTCCATAATTATACACGTATATGTTTACCGTTTGGAAAAAGCCTGGTCGAGCATTATTTCTATAAAAACTCAAACACAAGTCATTTTGAGGATTATATTCTAAGAAGAAGTTATTATCTGTACTTTCCATTCCGAAATTCGGGACATCAACGCTAATTGGGGCAGCACAAAGTAATTCAAATTGAGAATTGGTAAATTCTAAATCTACTACATAAGTTCCTGGAGCGTCTGTTACGAATTGATAATAACCGTCAGCATCAGTAAAGGTAATATCGCCGTTACTTAAAGTTACCATTACATTTTGCACAGGCTCTGTCGTTGGGTCAATGGTACAATCTATTGTTTCGGTATCATTATACACATAGCCAGAGATGGTAACAATACAAGAAGGATCTTCTTCTACCAAAATATTTTCGTGTGTAGCACATCCAGTATCCGTATCTGTAACCGTTACTGAATAGCCACCTGGTGCCAGTCCTGTTTGAGTATCACCTGAGCCATTATTACTCCAAGCAAAAACAGGCGTAGCAGCACCATTGACAACAGTAGCTGTAGCCGTTCCATCTTCCGTATCACAAGAAGTATAGGTACTACTTACAACTAGGTCGATTGGAGAACCAATCGTATAATTAGCAAAGGTTACACAATTATTTGCATCTACAACTGTTACCGTATATTCTCCGCCGACTAAATCAGATATAGTTTCCGTCATTCCACCATTACTCCATACATACTGATAAGGGAGAATACCTCCAGTCGCACTAGCAGTAATAGAACCTTCATCCAGACAGGTTTCGTCTGTTCCATCCAAGCTGATAAGAAGTTCTTCAGGTTCTATAATGGTAAAAGTAGTTGTAGTTATTTGCCCAGATATATCCTGTATCGTTGTTATATAAGTACCAGCACAAATATTGTTAATTGGGTTCGTAGTAGAAATAACACTACCATTTATCTCTGTGCTATAAATGTAAGGACTAGCTCCTCCTGTTACCTCAATTGTAGCAGAGCCATCGCAGTTTCCAAAACAAGTAGCATCAGTAATACTCACACTTTCAACATTGAGAGGACAAGTCAAGTCAAAAATGATACTCTCAAAACAACCATTTACATCTATAACATTAACTGTATATTGGTCAGGACAAAGATCTATAGGCTCTTGAATGATATTACCATCACCATCAAACCATTCAACAGTATATGGGCCTGATCCGCCAAAAATAGTTACATCAATACTGCCATCACAAGCTCCAAAACAATTAGATGTTGGATTAACATTACCTGCAACTTGTAAAGGTTCTAGAAGTGTCATAACAAAATCACTTGTCATTGTACAGCCATTGCAATCGGTAATCGTAAGGGAGTAAACACCTGGTTGACAAACCTGTACAATATCTCCAAGGCTTCCATCACTCCACTGATAGATGTATGGAGCGCAACCACCTGTAACAAAAGGAGCAACAGTCACACAATCGCCATTACAAGCAATTACATCTGGTGCTTGAATTTCTAAGGTTAACGTAGATTCTTCAATAATAAAAATGGTGTCAGCTACACAGTCATTGGCATCCGTTACTGTCAAGCTATAAGTACCACTTGCTAAATCATTAATAATAATTCCTCCGTTAGACGTATCGTTTCCTCCCCAAAAGTACTGATAGGGTGGTGTGCCATTTAATGGTGTAATAGAAGCCGTACCTGAATTAGAATCTGAACATACAACATCTGTTTGAATATCAAGTTGCAAACATTGTGCAGTAGAAATAGATAAAATGAGAGGTAAAAAACAAAAAGTAAGGAACAATTTTTTCATTGTTAATTATAGTTTTTTTATTAATAAGTGGGCTTATTAAATGAGTATCAGTTAGAAATGATTACGAAGCTATTGTAGCTTTCGGTAAGGCTATAATGTTGTAGTTAAAAAAAGAGAATATAAACAATCTATTTGATCGTTATTCGGTTACTAAAAATAGTAAGTATTATTCAAGGATAACCCACAAATAAATCATTATATTCTCTAAAATAGGGTAAACAATAATTGTTATTTGGGTTAGATTAGGTATAATACCCAGTCAATTAATTTCAATTACTTTGATGTTTAAGGAATCAATGACTTAAAAAACAGTCATCAATTCATATTTTAACAACTTCTATACCTAGTAGATACATTAAGTCGCTTTTTCGCTGTATGGGAAACATAATTTTTTTGTTTTTTTGACTTTTTGGTATTTACATCGTGATAAACCCTTTATTGTTTGTTCTTTTATTTGGATAAATTTTTATTTGTAGTAAGCAAATAATGAATGATTTATGTAAATTTGTGTCCAATTTTGGAGGTGGAAGTCGGTCATTTAAAAATAATGCTAAAAATAATGACTTCAAACTTTCGCAATGACTATATTTTAATTAACTTTGCACCCGCAAAAAAAGATTTAAAATAGAAATAATACTATTCACAATGGCTGAATACTTAACAAAAGAAAAAAAAGTAGAGATATTCACTGAGTACGGTGGTACTGGTGCTAATACGGGCTCTACAGAAGCACAAGTTGCTTTATTTACTTACCGTATTAAAAGTTTATCTGAGCATTTAAAGCTCAATAAGAAAGATCATTCTTGTAGACGTTCTTTACTTACCCTTGTGGGTAAAAGACGACGTTTATTACAATACCTTTCTAGAAAAGACATTAATAAATACCGTTCTCTCATTGAGAAACTCGGTATTCGTAAATAATATATTCCTGATAAAAAGTGTTTCGTCAATTAATTTGGTGAAACACTTTTTTATCATTACTCGTAGAAGTATAAAGAATATGGTGGTTGAGCGATATTAGAGTTTTACTCAAATTCCCTTCTTTTTAGTAAGTCAAGGCGCCAGCCCAATCTTACTTTCGAGACTACCATTTTACGAAGTTTTGTTATCAATCAAATTAAACATGTCTTCATAATATTACATAAGATTGATGATAATTTTCGTTCTTTCGATATCAACCACCTTTTGTTTAATTCACCAGGCTTTCGTTATTATATCCGTTTAGTAAAAAATTAAAAAGCATTTTGATCATTATTCAATGCTAATTGGTGTTTTAGTTAAACAATTTCAACGTAAAGTCTACCTTTAAAAAGCGATCAAATGGGAAAGCAAATTCCTATATCTAAAACATTTTCTTTGCCAGATGGTAAAGAAGTAACCATTGAAACTGGTAAATTAGCAACTCAAGCAGATGGATCTGTTGTCGTTCGTATCGAAAATACAATGATATTTGCTTCTGTAGTTTCTAAACACGAAAAAAGAGAAGGCCAATCTTTCTTCCCTCTATCTGTAGATTATCAAGAAAAATTTGCAGCTGCGGGACGTATTCCTGGAAATTTCTTCCGTCGTGAAACAAGATTAAACGATTACGAAATATTAATATCTCGTTTGGTAGATAGAGCGATTCGTCCTCTTTTCCCTGACGGTTATATGAACGAAACGCAAGTGATCATTAACTTGATCTCTGCTGATAAAGAAACAATGCCTGATTGTTATGCTGCATTGGCAGCATCTGCAGCTCTAGCTGTTTCTGATATCAATTTTGCTGGACCTATTTCGGAAGTACGTGTTGCACGTATTAATGGCGAGTATGTCATTAATCCAGGCCGTACTGATTTAGCTGAAGCTGACCTAAATATTATTGTAGCTGCTACAATGCAGGATGTAATGATGGTAGAAGGTGATGCTAAAGAATGTCAAGAAAAAGATTTAGTGGAAGCGATCAAAATTGGTCATGAAGCTATTAAGGTACAATGCCAAGCTCAGTTGGATCTAGCAGAATTAGTAGGCGAAAAAGCAACGGTAAAGCGAGAGTTGGAAGTTATAGAAGTGGACGAAGAGCTGAAAAGCTATATCAAAACGTTCGCTGAAGCTAAAATTTTAGCTGTTGCAAAATCTTTCTTAGATAAAAAAGCTAGAAAAGAACAGTTTTCTGAAATCAAAGACTCGCTTAAAGAAACGCTTTTAGAAGAGAAAGGCGAAGAGTATATGGAAGAGAAAGGCGATACGGTTTCTGAATATTTTTATAAATTACAAAAAGAGACCATTCGTGAGATGGTTATGGCAGAGTCTATTCGTTTAGATGGACGTAAACTTGATGAAGTACGATCTATTTGGACTGAAGTGGACTACTTACCTGCTGCTCACGGTTCTGCAATTTTTACTAGAGGAGAGACGCAAGCTTTGATGTCTTTAACTCTTGGTACGAAATTGGATCAACAAATGGTTGATACAGCATTGTATAATGGTTATGATAATTTCATACTACATTATAACTTCCCTGCTTACTCAGTAGGTGAAGTAAAACCAATGAGAGGTCCTGGTCGTCGTGAAGTTGGACACGCTAACTTAGCAAGCCGTTCTTTACGTCAAGTATTACCAGAAGAATCTCCATATACCATTCGTCTTGTTTCAGATGTACTCGAATCAAATGGTTCGTCTTCAATGGCAACAGTATGTTCAGGTTCATTAGCATTGATGGATGCAGGTATCAAGATCAAAGCACCCGTTTCAGGTATTGCAATGGGTATGATTTCTGATGGTAAACGTGCTGCGATTTTATCTGATATTTTGGGTGATGAAGATGCACTTGGAGATATGGATTTTAAAGTGACAGGTACTACTAAAGGTATTACTGGTTGCCAAATGGATATCAAAATTGATGGTTTACCATACGAATTATTAGAAAAAGCATTGGATCAAGCTCGTGCAGGTCGTTTACACATTTTAGAAAGAATGGATGAATCGATCAAAGAAGCTCGTGAAGATTTAAAACCACATGCACCTCGTATTATTCAGTTTGCTATCGATAAATCTTTTATTGGTGCCGTTATCGGACCTGGAGGAAAAATTATTCAAGAAATTCAAGCAGAAACTGGCACGGTTATCAATATAGAAGAGGTAGGAGACAAAGGTATGGTTAGCATATCAAGTCCTGACGGACCTTCTATTGAAGCTGCTGAAAAACGAATTAAGCAGATTACTCATATGCCTGAAGTAGGCGATATATACGATGCAAAAGTAGTTTCTATCATGCCTTATGGTGCTTTTGTTGACTTCTCAGGTAAGAGTGGATTATTGCACGTATCTGAAATTGATCATAAACGAATCGATAAAGTTTCGGATGTGTTCAAAGAAGGAGATATGGTAAAAGTGAAACTAATAGGCATCGATCCTAAAACAGGTAAATTTAGACTTTCTCGTAAAGTATTACTAGAGGGCGGACCTCAACGAAGAGAACGAGCACCTGTTAGAGATTAAGAACTGAAAAGAGGGTTTTATCACCCTTTTCTCCATAAAATACTAAAACACACCCCCCAATTTGGAATTTAATTCCAGATTGGGGCTTTTTTTTGCCTTTTTAGGAAACTTTTTAAAAAGTTTCATTGTATCTATAATAGAAATCATGTATTTAATCTATTTTTGTTAAAAGTCAAGTATTATTATTTGAAAGAGCAACTTTTTTTTATTTTGAACGTCTTTATAATAAAGATGCTTTTTAGCAAGATTATAATAACCATAATTACATATCCTTAACCCATTGTAAAAAGAAAAATATGCGCCAACTTAAGATTACTAATAAGATTACAGCAAGAGAAAGCCTTGCGTTGGACAAATACCTCAATGATATTGGTAAAATACCTATGCTAAGTGCCGATGATGAAGCCGACCTTGCCAGAAGAATTCGCGCTGGAGATGATAGTGCATTAGATAAATTAACCCGTTCAAACCTTCGTTTTGTTGTTTCTGTTGCGAAACAATACCAAAATCAGGGTCTTTCTTTGAGTGATTTGATCAATGAAGGAAATGTTGGGCTTATGAAAGCTGGTAGGCGTTTTGATGAAACGAAAGGATTCAAATTTATCTCTTATGCCGTTTGGTGGATTAGGCAATCTATCTTACAGGCAATCGTTGAATATTCAAGAATCGTTCGTTTACCACTTAATAAAGTAGGGTCTTATAATAAAGTCAATGAAGCATTTCTTTCTTTTGTTCAAGAATTCGAACGAGAACCAACAAATGAAGAATTAGCAGCATTGCTCGATATGACTCCGAAAGAAGTGAGTAATATGCTCAAAGGAAATGGCCGACATTTATCTTTCGACGCACCTCTTAGTGGAGATGAAGGAGATTCAACTATGCTCGACGTCGTTTCTAGTGGCGATAGCGAAAGTCCAGATACTAATCTGATGGAACAATCGTTAAAAGAAGAAGTACAGCAAGGTTTGTCTATTCTTTCTCCTAGAGAAGTAGAAGTTTTATCTTCTTATTATGGTTTGAATGGCTATAAGTCATTAACACTAGAAGAAATTGGAGAACTTTATGGTTTAACACGTGAACGTGTACGCCAGATCAAAGAACGTGCAATTCGTCGTTTGCGAAAAGCATACAACCGAAATAATCTTAAATCCTATTTAGGATAAACGTTTATATTTGTTTATGGGATTTTCGAAAATCCACTCTGCCCCTAAGAGTGGATTTTCTATTTTTAGAAATAGTCAAGTAATAAATGACTAAAAATAATACCTTTCTTTTTTGCTTTCTTATATGTTGTTTAGCCTGTTCTGAAAAGAACGATGCTCAAAAACAATCAACGGATTTAGTTAACTATGCATTAAGCGTAAAATTCGATCAAACACAATTGAAAGACCGTCCAGGTATAGATGGTCGAACGAAAAAGAATCTACTGAAGGGAACTGGTCTCATTGATTTGAACGAAACAAGCCCATTCACAACTTCTCTAAAACTTAGTGGTATAGATTTTAATGAACCTTGGATAAAAGTGAAGACTCCTGAAGGAGAAATAGGTTGGATTTATGCTGGAATGCTTCGCTTTGAAGGAAAAAGAGCGCCTGATTATTTGTTACACAGACAACTAAAAGCCTTGTTTGGTGAAAGGATTTTTAATAAAATAATAACTTACCAAAATTTATTTGATACGATAAAAACGTCCAAAGATTTTGTGGAGGCGTATAGATTTGGTACGCAATTGAGCGATAGTTTGGAACAAAATCTGTATGAAAAATGGATTGTAACAGATCGAAGAACTTTGCCAGATTTATTTTGGTTAAAAAAAGCTTTGCCTGCTTATATTGTACAGTTGACTACTGACGGAAAAAGCTATAAATTATATAAAGATTATAGAGTGTTGTTTGATGTGGCTGCAAAAACGGCAGAACAAGAGGATAATGACTACATCAATACTTATTTTGAAGTTTTTCCTGATGATAGTATTGAATACGAATTTCCCGTTTGGACCATACAAACGACAGATGATACAGGTCATAGTTTGCTAGGTCGGGGACATCATTTTAACACTTTATCAGCGATAAATACCCTTTTGTCGAAAAAGACTCCTTTTTATCCAGAAATTAAAGATATTAAGGAGGAATTAATAAACGATATCTGTCATTCAGACGTTAGCTATTGGGAGTCAAGAACAGAAATATTAAATGAGCTAGATCGCATCTTGACTGGACGTTTGAACGTTTTAGATAATAGTGACTTGATTGCCTTGAAAACAAGGCGGGCAATGTTTGAAAAATCTGAGCAAAACAAAATCAAGCTCAACTTCAAAACAGGGATGTAGGGAAATTGAATAACGATGACCACCTCCAACAATTTAAAATAACACAAATGATTATATTAAGATTTTTGATCATGTTTCTTCTTGCTTTTGGATTCTTACTTGGAATCGTATATTTCATGTATCGATTTTTGATGAATGTACAGCCCAACGCAAATAAAGTAGTAGGAGATTTACGAACAATGAAAGAGGAAATGAAAGACACGGTTGCTCAGTTGGTTCCTTTAAGTAAAGAAGAATTAGAATTGTTATCGTTCAATCAAATTAATAATGCAGTGAAAAAAGGAATGGTGACGACCATGGAAGGTGTTTTTACATCAATCTATCACGAACCATTAATAGCTTATTCGTACAAAAAATATTATGGTAAAGGACATAATGCTGTTTTGTATGCTCGTACAGCTTCACAAGAATTTATCTACCGTATTCAAAACAAGGGAATACATATCAAAGCAGATGGAAAATTATTAGGTGTATTGATGCATAACGGCTTGTTGTATGATGGTCGTACCAAAAAGTTGATGGGGCGAATCAATAAAGAAGATCAGTTATCTTTGCCTGTTGTAGTCGCTGATAAGCAGGTTGCTAGTATTCAACGACCAGAACCTATGTCTGCTCCCAATCCTCGTGCTTTTGAGTATGTTGGCAATATGACTCAAAAAGAGGAAACCGTATTACTTTCGTTGAGTATCCTCGAAATGGTAGAGCATAGTTTGCCTAGCAAAAATTAATTAGAGCTTGGTTTGAAAAAAATAGAAACTCCAAAACCATAAAATTTTAAATTCTAGTTGAAATGAAAAAATTAATACTAACACTATTTATTGGTTTGGGATTTTTTGGAATGATGAATGCCCAAACACAAGACGAAAAATTGGAAAATGATATCCAAAAAATAGAAGAGCAAATGCAAAAAACGCTCAAAGATTTTGGGATGGATTTTGGCACTCAACTTTTCGTAGATACCCTCTTTTTTAAAGATTTAGATAATCTTGAATTAGGAGATCATTTTGATACCTTTTTCAAAGATACGGATATGGCAAAAATGCTAGGCGAAATGTTTGGTATGATGGAAGAAGGAATGAATGGGATGGAATCTTTAGATTGGGGCGAGTTCGAAAAAATGCTCGAACAATTTGGCATCGACGATAGCTTAATTCCTGCTCCTGAAAACTTGGATGAACAAGAGCAAAATAAGGAACAGCCAAGCAAAAAGAAAAAGAAATCGAAGCGGAAAACTTATACTTTGTAGGTTTACGTTTTACTTATGTGTTCTATTCAAGGAATAGAACACATAAGTATATAAACTCTCTTCTATACCTACTGGTATTCAGTTTAAGGAATCATCATTGGTAGCTATCCTTTGATTCTCAGTAGCTTTAATCGTTTGATAATCCCAAAACTACTTTGGTTTCAGTATATTTACTCAAATATATTGAGTTTTCGAAATTCAACATTTTTTACTGCGTTATTTGAGATGTTCATTTGATAAATAGAACGCTTAGCATCTTCTTGAAATTCTATCAACCTAAAATCTACTTCAGCAGTTCGAAACTTGTTTTTGCCAATCGGAAGTAACTCAAGATCTGGCTTTCTGCTACGTTTCAATATCAGTTTATTGTCTTCTACTATCAATTTATAGAAAGCATTCAATTGCTCAGAATTATAGATACCTTCATACCTAGCGTAGTCTTTTGCTGATATAATTTCTGGGTCATATTCTTCAGAAGGAAATTCTCGTCCATCACGCAGTATTAATCTTAATTTTTTCTGCCCATCAAGATTTGTGATTTCAACCTTATTCCACGGAGGTGACTCAAACATGGATTTCGAAAGAGGAGTCAAAGAAAAATTCCATCCATTGTCCAAATCATCGTAATAAAGAGCACCATCTTTTATACTAATTTGGGTAGTAAATAAATAATTTTTATCCCAGAAAAATCCGGTATATGATTGCATTTCCTTTGTAGTCAATTTAATGGGAGTTGATGTAGATTCTTCGGTTGCAGGTTCTTCTGTAGTAGTTGGAACTAAAAGTCTTGCGATTGCATTGACCTTATTGCCTATGTAAGTATCTACGTTTCCTACTACCATAATGGAAAGGTCTGATTGTTTTAGACGTATCCATTTCCATGAATGACCTTGATCTGTATCCATGAAATAGAATTCATCTTGATCTAAAAAATTATAATACTGTTGCTGCCCAATACAGTAGGACCTATTTTTTCTCTTTTGTAATTCTCCATTCACCGTAAGCGCTTGATCCAACTTCTCAATTATGCTTCCTTCAAATTTTTTCGTTTGAACATTTAACATCCATTTCTCAAAATCAGTTTGAGTTGAATAACTTATTGGACACATTGCTGCATATTCGGTAGAGTATGTTTTTTGAAAACCAGTATCCGTTTTAGTATATCCAACTGAACTGTTTTTGTTTTGTTTATAACGTTCATTTTTAATAGCACTATTGTTCATGCCAAGCGGTAGGAATATATTTGCAGAAGCGTATTCAGAAAATTTCATTCCTGATGCCTTCTCTATAACCATCTGTAAAAATTTAATTCCTGAATGGCTATGGTTATAATTAATATCTGACTTTAAATCTTTTGTGATTTTTTTGGTGAGATTTAAGAAATCATCTTGGTAAAATGGATCTGTAAAATTCCAACCAGCCATTAATCTCAGAGAACCAATTAGGGGTAAACCACTTGTATGGTTTAATAAATGAGATAAGGAAACTTGATCTTGAAACCCAAGTTCAGGGAGATACTTATTTACTGGATCCGTTAAATTGATACGTCCCTTCTTTTCCAATTGTAAAATGGAAAAGACAACTAATTGTTCCGAAAAACCTGTTAAAGGGAATATGGTGTTTTCATTGAATGGTATCCCAAAAGACAAATTCGCTGAACCATAATTTTTTGAAAAAACGAGTTTTTCTCCTTTTATGATAATTACAGAAGCACCTGGGACATTAAGGTCTGCATTATCCACAAAAATAGAATCAATGGCAGCTATAGTTTCTTTTGAAAGAGGAGTGATTTGTGCCTTGATTGATGGCACCTTGTAAAAGTAAAATAAGGTAAATGCACAGATAGTGACGATTAACTGATATTGTTTCATTAAATTTAATTTAGTGATTTATTGATCACAAAACTAAATTAAAAAGAGTCTAAAGAAGTCCAGTTTGCTAAAATAGGAGTATCAAGTTATAATTCCGTACCTGAAATCTTGCTTTTTGCCTTGAATTTTGCAGGTGTGGTGCCTGTTATTTTTTTAAAGGCCGTATAAAATGTAGATTTAGAATTATATCCAACATCATAACCAATGGATTCTAGCTTGCGGTTATTGTCTTTTATCATTATTTCACAAGCTTCTTTTATTCGATATTCATTAAGATATTGAGAAAACCCTTTCTCCAAATTTTCATTCAAAAGCTGAGAAAGTGTATGAGGAAGAATATTAAGTTTAGAGGCTAATCCTTGTAATTTTAATAGAGGATTTCTATATAATTTCTCGTTTTCCATTATATCGTCTAACCTACTAATGAGTTCTTCTGCATTTTTTATTTTTTTGCGTCCATATTTTTGCTTATTCGCAATACTATACGGATCTTTTTGAAAGCGGTAAAAAAGTAGAATAAGTAGGATG
Organism: Saprospiraceae bacterium; assembly: GCA_020630735.1. GTDB lineage: Bacteria > Bacteroidota > Bacteroidia > Chitinophagales > Saprospiraceae > JAHDIP01. The sequence continues at coordinate 21,850 of JAHDIP010000046.1, forward strand.
TAGAATAAGAATGAAAAAAGCAATGCTCCTAGAATATAGGATGTAATTCCACAAAAGAAATAAGCGGACAATATCAAAATATTGCCAATCCAAATGCTAATCAACCAAAAATCAAACCGATCTATTTTTGCTGTTTTATTGAAGATATCTTGGAAAAGATCTTTGACTTGGTACAATGCACAGATAGAATAGATAAACCATACGCCATAAATTCCTTGGATGATGTAAGTCCTCCATAGTTCAGTGTTTGTCTCAAAGGGAACTAGAATATTAGTGAGTAGAACGATAGGAGTTAATACATATAAATGTTCTTTCCATTGTAAGGAAGATTTTATTTTCTGATTAGAAACAGAAGCAAAATAAAAATATAAAAAAGGACCGATAAAAAAACACGCTGTCAAACCTAATTGAAGAAAAGAATAGGCAAGGTCTGGATTGAAAAAATAGAAGATCGATTTAGCCACACGGACACTGAGCATAAATAAGAATGCTCCCAGAAATTTATTTGATTGGCTCTTTGGTTTTGCCCAAAAGATAAAATAAAAGGACAATAAGAAGCCGTTGAAGGCACCAAGTCCACTAAAGAAAAACAGTAATTCTCGACTTACGTCCATTTATTGCTTGAAGTGTATTATGAAGTTGGTTAAAATAAATTTAGTCTAGAGTGTACCAAGTTACAAGTAATACTTATAATATTCTCTTATTTCCTTAACTCTATTTAGTCATCTTGTAAATCTAAATCACTCTTTTCATATGCATTTGTACCTCGTAATGACTTTTTTACTTTCCAACATTTTATAGCATCCTGTCTTGATAAATTTGGGTTGTCTGCTAGAAAATCTCTGATGTATGCATTGTATTCAAATTGTGGAGCAATCTCTTTTTTACCTTTATTATTCGCTTTTTTTTCCTTGATGTTGTGCCATTCTTGTATTGCATCACTCATTGTCTTTCCCTGATTATTCTTCATCCAATTCATAAATTCAACATTATATTTAAATTGTCTGCCGATTTTGTCAATGAAAAACTGCCTGACATTTTCAGTGTTTTTATAGCTATCCGTAATGATAGTTTGAAGTGTTAATGTTGCTGTATTCCAATCAAATCTTGAGGTAGCTTTATTACGAACAGGTTTTGTTTTTACGATTTTTCCTGTCTCTAAATAGTCAATTATTCGGTTGGTAATTTCTATCTTTCCACCTGTTCTAGGAATGCCTTCTTGTTTGCAAAATGCTACCAATTCATTTTTTAACCAATAAAATGCTTTAAAGTCTGCGAGTTTTATGTCTTTTGTTAATGGAGGTCGTTTATTCATGTTTTGTGTTTTTGTGGTCGTTTTTGTAGGAAAAATTAGCTAGTGCACTAACCCATAAATTCTGATATCCCAAAGATTTGATAATTTCAGCATTTACTTCGTTACAAAAATACTCACTATGCTACGGCATAGCTCCGTTTTTTGCGCCTCGTCTATGCTAACATTATCTACATCTTAACATATCGAAACTTATGATTTAGTGCACTAGTATTTGGTGTCAGTATATTATAGTATAAAGTTCAATTATCTTCATTTTTATTTTGATGGTCACAAAAAAGCCATCTGACCATAAATTATTTGGGATAAATAGCCAAAATTTAAGTTAATATCACTTTCTTTGTGAATATTCCCGAATAAAATGAGAACAAAACCGCAATTTGGCTGTTTTATTGTAAATAGAATAGATAAAAACTCAAAATTAAATAATTATGGGGGTTAGAGATCAAGTAAGATTAGTTATTTACAGAGTAAATAAAAAAGGACTAGAAATATTCCTAATAGGAGAAGGCGAAAACTGGGAATGCCCAAAAGGCTCTGGTTTATTTAATAACTTAAATCCTGATGACGAACGTATCATTGAGTTGGAAACTGCTGATGGTCAAGTCGAGCATGTATTAGCTGTAGAAGGAGATTGGCATGATATCCCATCTATAAGAGCAATGATTAAGGAAGATGTACGAATCGTCAAAAAACAAATTAAGCAACATATTCCTGATTTGGAAAAAGGTACTTATTTTGCAGCTAAGGAAGCTGTCAAGAAAGTGATACCAAACGAGTATGCTTACCTTAAAGAATTAAAAGATATCATTCTTGATCGCAATCAAGTGAAATATATTTAGAAGATAAGATTTCTACTAAAACCAGAGAGGGCTAGGTGTTTATTCATCTAGCCTTTTCCTATTTGTACCGACCACAAGTCAGCATAGACACCTTCCTTTTCGAGTAGGTATTCATGGTTTCCAATTTCTATAAGATGTCCATCTTCCAATACAATTATCTTATCTGCATTTCGGATCGTAGAAAGACGATGAGCTATGATGAGGGCTGTTTTTCCATTCGTTAATTGTTCCAAATTTTGTTGGATGGCTTTTTCTGTTTCAGTATCGACAGCGCTAGTCGCTTCATCCAAAATAAGGATTGGAGCATTTTTTAAAATAGCTCGGGCAATACTCAAACGTTGGCGTTGACCACCAGATAATTTGATTCCACGTTCACCGATAATAGAATCATAGCCGTCGGGCAAACTGCTTATGAATTCATGGAGTTTTGCTTTACTAGCCACTTTCTCCACTTGTTTGATAGTGATGTTTTCCATACCATACGCTATATTTTCTTTGATTGTTCCATGAAAAAGATAGACTTCTTGACTTACCAAAGCGATGTGTTGCCGCAGAAAGTGTATATCAAAATCTCGCAAATCTGTTCCATCAATTTTAATCGAGCCCTTAGTTATATCATAGAATCGGAGCATCAATTTTATCAAGGTTGTTTTACCTGCACCAGTCGATCCTGCAATACCGATTGTTTGACCTGCGCTTATGTTCAAATCAATATCTTGTAGAATAGGTAAAGCTTCTTTGTAATGAAAAGAGACACCTTCGAAATCTATTGCACCATGTACAGTAGGTTTTAGCGGAGTAGTAGGATTTTGAATACGGTTTTCAGAATCAATCAACCCAAATACACGTCGTGCCGAAGCACGTGCACGTTCAAAATCATCAAAGATAGCGCCTAGTCGAGTCACAGGCCAAAGTAAGCGTTGGATCATCATAGCGAAGAAGGCAAGCGAACCTACCGTAAAGCCATTTAAGTCATTGAGTACCCAGTAGCAACCAATGAGTAATGTACTAGCAAAACCAACTGCAATCAGCATTCGTATGAGCGGAATGTACAATGAGCTCCAACGGATAGCTTTATAGTTGGCATCTCTATATATTGCCGAAACTTGTTGAAGTCGCTTTGTCTCATATTGCTCAGCCGTAAAACTTTTAATGACTTTTATTCCAGAGATATTGTTTTCTAATCGGTTACTAACTTCACCCACTGCATTACGTACCTCTTTGTAGTATGGTGCCACTTTTCGCTGATAATAAATACTACCCAAAATAATGAATGGAATAGGAACCATACCCAATAAACCTAACTGTAGCGAAACTGTGCAAAGAGACCAACCAGCAAAGATAAGTAGTGTGATTAATTGTACAATTTCATTAAAACTATTATTCAGAAAACGCTCTAATTGATTGATGTCATTATTGAGAATTGACATTAGGTTTCCTGTACGTTGTTCTTCAAAAAAAGCGATTTCTCTGCTTTGCAATTTACTATAGGTTTCCACTCGGAGATCATGTTGTACTCGTTGGGCGAGTCGCATAAATTCACGTTTAAATAGCCATTCAAAAAAACTTTCGAAACCAAAAATAAGAAAGGTCAGAAAGGCAAGAAAAATAGCGATATTCCACAAGTCAGACAAGCCTGTCCACTGTCCGATCCAAGAAGGTACATTGCCGCTAACTGAATCAATCATCCAAGCAGTCAAAAAGGGCGGCATTAGGTCAAAAATCTTGTTGGTGATACTTGATAACACAGCAAACCAAAGCGACCTTTTATAATTGCCTAAGTATTGAAAAAGCCGCTGCATTGGTCGTTTAGATTCTTGTGTATTATTCAACGTCTTGTAGATCTTTTTGATGGTAATAATCGAACTTTAAGCTTTCGCAAAATGCAAGATAATCTTTTATTGCTAATAATGCATTAGCGGAGTGGTGACGATATTCTTCTCGCTCACTTGCCGTTAAATTAGAGTTGTAAACGGCATCCGTCAGTTTGCTATAAAAGAATAAATAGGTTTTTTCATGATGCTCAATAGAATTCAAAACTTTATTGATATTTGGTTCTCTAATGGCAGCTTTAGCTGCTTCATAGTAAGCAGGTACGTTTTCCATTTTTTTGATAATGTCCTTTAAGCGTTGTTCTAAAGGAGCATATTCTCCTTCCAGTACATCATTGAATAAAGGCGCAATATTATATTGTTCAGGGTTCCATTCATGGGCTCTATTTTCTGTTATTCTTTTGAATTCTTCTTCTAAATAGGTTTCCAGTTTTTGATAAATGATTTGGTTTTCTTCATTTAAGTCGTATATATCGTAGCGCTTTAGTCCGTTCAAAAAATTGTAATAAAAGGTAACATCAGACCTTAGTTTTTTCTTATCAGGAATGACTAATACCGAAGCATATTTATAAAAGTTTTTTTCCTTAAATGCCCAGTTGGGAAATTGCTTATACCGAGCATTTATGTATGTATTTATAAAACGCTCAAAACGTTTGTCAGTACTGTTTGTGCAGCCAAGGCAAAAAAGTAGTAATAATAATGTGCTGATATAATGACTTTTTGTCAACAAGGATATTGTCATATTTATGTGCTTAAAGCAGCAATACAGGCTTCTCTGATTTTCCAAACTTCGTCTAAAGAATAAGAGAACGATTGTTTTACTAGCCATTGCTTCAAAAATTGTTTATGATAGTGTACTTTAAAATCACCAATTTGTTGTGGTTCTATGCTTATTTCATCCATCAAAGAATCAAAAGGGGAAAGAGCAGCCTCCATACCATTGAAAGTTAAGTCAAATCGTTGCCCTTGGTGGCGCAGATACATGTGTGCTTCAGGTACGTACGTTAGCCTTGTGGCCTCCAACACTTTTCCGACACCAGGTGTGTTTTGTTCCATCATTTGGTAAATACCTAAAGTAAGTTCGATAGAGGAAATATTGTTTTCTAGAGCCAATTGCGCTAAGGTAGCGTGTTTTGTACTGCAAGTTCCACATTCTTCCTTAAAAACCAAACTCAAATCCGATTTACGAGAAGTGCGGCGGTAGCTTAGTTGCTGAATATATTTAGCTGCCTCCTCAAAATTGTTTAAACCTAACTGTCGAGCAATCGAAGATAAAGTAGCATTTGCTGTTAATTCAAAATTAGGAAGTTGTTTAGTTTTATCCATAAAGCTTAATTTTTAACACGCCGCTAATGTATGAAAAACTATTGAAAATAATTACTTTTGTAAGTAGTAAGGAAAATACAAGTTGGACGAGTTGGGAATAGAAGTTTTGGATCAAAATTAGGCAAAAAACGTAGTCGATGCCAAAGCATCGACGAGGCTTTTTAACGACGTTTTGGTACAAAAAATCATTAGCCAAATGTTCAAGTTGTATTTTCCTTATTACTTTATCACCAAAACATACTATTATGACTGTTGAAAGCAGAGCCATTGCAGAAACAAATTTTAGTTTTCCGAACCAAGATGCCTTTTATAGAGGTAAAGTTAGAGACGTGTATACGATAGATGGAAAAATGGTAATGGTTGCTTCCGACCGTATTTCTGCCTTCGATCATGTTTTACCTCGTCCAATACCTTACAAAGGGCAAGTCCTCAATCAGATTGCGGCTTATTTTTTAGAAGCCACTAAAGATATTGCACCGAATTGGGTAGAGCAAACGCCTGACCCAAATGTATCTATCGGTTTAAGCTGCGAACCCTTCAAAATTGAAATGGTGATTAGAGGTTATGTTGTTGGGCATGCTTGGCGAACCTACAAATCTGGAGAGCGAATACTTTGTGGTGTACAAATGCCTGAAGGGCTAAAAGAAAATGATAAATTTCCAGAGCCAATAATTACACCAGCTACCAAAGCAGAAGAAGGACATGATATCGATATTTCGAAAGAAGATATCATTGCTCAGGGAATTGTAAGTGCTGAAGATTATGCAGTACTTGAAAAATATACGAAGGCTTTATTTCAACGGGGCACCGAAATGGCAGCGGAACGAGGATTGATATTAGCAGATACAAAATATGAGTTTGGAAAAAAAGATGGAGTCATTTATGTGATTGATGAAATTCATACGCCTGATAGTTCTCGCTATTTTTACAAAGAAGGTTTTGAAGACCGACAGGCTAGGGGAGAACGCCAAAAACAATTGTCGAAAGAGTTTGTGCGGGAGTGGTTGATGGCTAATGGTTTTCAAGGCAAAGAAGGTCAACTAATGCCCATTATGAATAATGAATTTGTGGACTTGGTGTCTAAACGATATATTGAATTGTATGAACGTATCACTGGTCAAGCTTTCGAAAAAGCGGATACGACGAATATGCTTGAGCGTATTGAGAAAAACATTAATGCTGCGTTTTAGAGTGAGCGTTTAAAACTGAGATAGCAAAAAGTCTAATTCTTGTGGTTCTATTTTTTTCTTGAGTCTGTAGATGGCTTTTCGCACACTTTCAGGACTAATACCGAGTACCTCGCTCATTTGAACTTTATGGAAATTCATTTTATACAGCATCAAAATTCTGCGCTCGCCTTCAGAGAGTTCAATTTTGTTTTCAATTAGCGAAGAGGTCATTTTAGGATAAACAGAATTGAATAATTTTTGAAATTTTAACCAATCTTCAGTGGTCAAAATTTTCATCTGTTTTAGTTTTTCGTTGTGCTTTATTTTTTCTTCATCTTTCAATTCCAATCCTTCTGTAATTGTTGCTATAATTTTAGTTTTCTCAATTGTTTGTTTTTTGAAGGCTAGTAAAGCACGTTCTGTTTCGCTAAGTTTCTTTTCTGTTTCGGCAACTTGTAATGCGTAAATTTCTTTTGCATGCCGTTCTTTATTTACCGAATTAGAGTAATGCCAAAATCCACCAAGAAAGAGTAAGCTTGCTAAAAATATACCCAGATAAATCATTTTTTGCCGTTGCTGTTTTCCTAATTGAAGGCTCAATATTTGATTCTGGTTTTCGGTATTTTCTTGCTGAAGTGCCAACTGTTTGTTTTCTGCAATCTGAAGATCGAGCTGATATTGGAGCAATTGTAAACTAGTCGTATCAGAAGTAATGACATCATAAAGGAAGTCATTTTCTTGATTTATAGCAGCAAGTGTTTTGGCTTGTTCTTTTCGAGCCTCATAGTACAAAACTTTTTGCCGAAGGAAATGAAGATGTAAATCTTGATCATTTACATTTTTAAGCCTTTCTTCAATTGATGCGAAAAAATCTTCAACCTTATCAAATTCTAATAACTGTAAGGTGCGAGCCTGATGCTTTTGGCTAGCTAAAATACTAGTCATAGAAATAAGACTTCTTATTTCCTGTCGTTTATCGGCGAGCATTGTTTTATATGCACGAGATTTTTCAAAATGATGAAAAGCTTCATTCATTCTATTCATTCTGGCATAAGAAAAACCTAAGTTTAGATGCGTTTTCATGACATTACTTGAGTCAAGTAACTGCTGATATATCGGAATATTATTTTTGATTAGTACTAATGCAGAATCTATATTTTCGTTGATAAAGAGCAGAGAAGCTCGTGAGGTATTAAAGTTGGCCAGTATGGGAGGATACTTTTTTATTTTTTCCCATTTTTTATTTACGATAGCATTAAGTTTTTGCTCAAAAAGGTCCCACCTATGAAATTGTATGAATAATATAAGGATAGAATAATGACTGACTAATAAACCAGAAACAGAACCCGCTTCTTTAAATTGTTGTTCTGCTTTGGTCAGATATGTTAAGGATTGATAATATGATCCCCAATTCATGAAAACTCTTCCCTTTATTCGATTAAATTCTGCTCGCTGAAACAACGTCATTTCAGATAAATGCTGAGCTAGTGTGTCAAGTATTTTATTGGCACCAAGATAATTTCTGTCTCTTGAATATACAATGGCATTTTGAATACCAAGGATATATTTTTCTTCAGTATCAATATTTTCACCATTTCCAATAGAATATACATCTAGTGCTCCATCCATAGCAATGACCATTTCTCTACGGATAATTTTAGATTTGATTGGGGCATTTTTGTATTGCTCCAAAAAATCCTCAAATTTTTCCATGTCTACACTATATCTAAGCTCAAAAAGGCTTTTGGTGAATGTCCCACTTTCTTGAGCAAAGCTCCATTGAAATAAAAATAGTGAAAATGCCAGTAAATAAAAGGGTTTCATAGAATTTTACTTTCCACAAATATAGCGAAGATGTCCCGCTTTTTCAGCGTTTATTTAGGGATGTCCCGCTACTGTCCCGCCCAAATTCAACGATTTTGTACAATCAGGCCGTTATTCTGGTATCTAAATTATTTAAAAACTTAATAACCTTAATTATGCAAAATTTAATTAAAAGTAGTGTATTCGTATTTGTTTCGATTATTACCATGACATCTTGTGGTGTTAACTATAACTTTGATAAAGTAGTGGTTAACAATACTGGACAAGAGCTTATTGTTCAATATGATTGTTGTGGAAACGAAAAAGAGTTTGTTATTCCTGCTTATGAACAACGGACGGTTTTTCAATGTATCTACCAAAGCTATAAAAAGCCAGATTGTGCGGATGTAGAGGGTAAGTTTTCGATGACATTTGCTGAGGATTCAGATGCTGCAGTGACTGAAAGAGCCATTATAAAGCAAATCACAGATGCTGAACATTGGATATTTACAGAAAATGGAAAGAACCTAAGTTGCGTATTTACGATTGAAGCAGAGGATATCAAATAATTGTAAGTTTTTCATTTTGAAAGCAAGAAAATTTTTACTCATTTTATAAAACCTATATTGGATGATCAATGCATTAAAATCATTTTTTGTTCTAAGTTTATTAGTAACAATGTCTGCTTGCGAAGGTGGTACTACGTTTACCAAGTCATTAACGAATAATACTTCGGAAACGATTACACTAAGTGTTTTTTCGTCTAGTGAACGAGAAGTAACTATAGCACCTGATGAAACGAAAAGCATTTGGATGGAAGACCATGATCGAAGGTTTGCAGGAGACGATTATACTTGCGTCAATGAATTGGATTCGATACTCGTTTCTGTAAGCAATAATAAAATACTCTTATTGGATTTGATGGACTCTAATAATTGGATGCTGGAAACATCTGATGGTAGAAATGCAACTGCGAATTGTACAATAACCATTTCTGAAGAAGATCTGCAGTAAAAGAAATTATTAAGGACGACATCAGAACGTGTTGGGTATTCAAATTACTCAGCACGTTTTTTTATTGAACGCTAAAAATCCTATCTTTGTCTGACTACTTAAACAAAGAATAAATGATAAAACTACGAAAACTAACGATAGAAGATTTAGAGAAGTATGCCTATTGGAAATTGCCAATTCATCGTTACCACAATTTTAATGGACCTTATTTTAAAAAGGATACAGAAGAAGAAGT
>JAHDIP010000047.1 GCA_020630735.1 Saprospiraceae bacterium
TAGCCGTTGTCTACAAAACTGTACCAATTCTGCGGCACGTTTTACCTTTGCACTTAAATCATCTACCGAAACAGCTTCTTCTTGTAGTTCTTCTACTAAGCCATGTAGTTCATCGAGTGCCGATTGGTAAGTATTACTTTTTTTTGCTGCCATTATCTACAATACTTTTTATAGTTCCTTTATGTAATTGTGTTTCGATCTCGTCACCATCTTTTAAGATGCTAGCATCTACGACGATTTTATTTTTGTGTGTTGTCAGACTGTAGCCTCTTTTCAAAATTGCTTTAGGGTTTAGTACTGCACAAACACGTTCTATACTATCTAACTTTTGCTCTTCGGTTTTATAAATTTGTTGAAGCAAAAGAGGAAATTTACGTTCAATAAAATTTAGCTCTTGCGATGCCGACTTTAATGTATTTGTTGCTTGGTATTGCACAAATTGCTGAATGCGTTCTAAGCCCATTTGTTCATCTCTAATTTTGAATAAAGCCAAATCTCGCAATTCGTTAGCCTGCTCAATAAGTCTCGTTTCAAAATACATATTGTGGTTGATTACAAAATCAGCAACAGCAGTTGGCGTTTTTAACGAACTATGGCAAACTAAGTCTATCACTGTTTCATCCACATCATGCCCTACCCCAACGAGTACAGGTAATGGAAACTCTGCTACCGCTTTACACAATTCCAAATCATCAAAAGCAGCCAAATCCAACTTTGCTCCTCCGCCTCTAATTATCACCACCGCATCGAATGGTCGAATAGATCGACGAATGCGCTTTAGCTGCTGCAACATTTCTTTCACCGCCGCATTTCCTTGAACCGATGCATTAAAAAGTTGGTTGGTAAAACGATAACCATAAGGATTGTTGGAGAGCTGACTCAGATAGTCTTGCAGTCCTGCAGCGCCTTCTGAAGAAACAATCGCTATTCGTTGGAAGGCAAGAGGTAGATCAGTAGTTTGGTTTTTGTGTAATAAATCAAGCGCCTTTAGTTCCTTTATCGTTTCCCTTCGTTTGAGTTCCAACTGCCCTAGTGTATAGGCGGGATCAATATCTTGAATGATCAATTTTAAGCCATAGCGTTCATGAAAATCTACCGTTACTTTTACTAAAACTTCGACCCCTTCTCTGAGAATGGTATCGAACAATAGTCCTCGTTTTCGCCGTAATGCTTTGTGTGTACTCGCCCAAATAACAGCATCTGACTGTGCAATAATACCTTCTACGTCATCTCCTTTTTCTACCAAACTTAAGAACAAATGAGAACGTGCATCTCTTAATTGAGCAATTTCACAAGATACCCAGATACCTTCTGTAAAGTTGAGTGCAATAATCCGACGTATGTATTCATTTAGCTCAAAAAGTGTGTATGTTTTCAAGAATTAAGTTTTTTTTAACTTCGACCAACTAAATTTTGTAATTTAACGTTTATATATTTGTAAGGCAAAATATAAAACTTATGAAAACAAAAGTAACACTATTCTTTTTCCTTTCCATTCTTTGTATGACTTCTTTTGCTCAAAATTGGTTTGAAGGAAGCCCTAGTTGGTATTATGAATACGACAATCAATGTCTATTTCCACAAAATGGATGGGATAAAATTTATCTCGCCGGAGATACGATCTTGAACGGACAAGCCTGTAAGAAACTAACGATTGATCGATTTCGAAATGACCTTTCTTCGCCCGATAGTTGGACTAATACCCTTACAAGATATATCTACGAAGAAGACGATAAGGTTTATTTTTCTGTAGGATTTGACTTTCACCTCATTTATGATTTTACACTAGAAGCTGGAGATGCTTATACCTTCCCTTATTTAGAATATGACTTCGATCCTTTTTTATGCGATTCCGTGTTGACTTTTTCTGTTTTGGAAACGGGTAATATAGATATCAATGGGACGTCTTTGCGATTCCAACAGCTTCAACTTTCAAGTGCCTTTGACGGTATTGACTCAAATGATGATATTGCTAATTTTATGGTGATCGAAAAGGTTGGTGCTATCGGACACAATTATCTTGATTTTCCAGCTAATTGGCGATGCTTTATTGATGTTTGCAACGCTTTTGATTTTGGTTGCTATCGCAATGATGCGCTCAACATTTCTTATCCTGAAGAAAATGCTTGTGATGAGTTAACCTCAGTAGAACAAAGCCCTAAACTAAGTTTAAAGGTTCATCCAAACCCAACAACGAATGTGGTATTTGTAGAATCAAATGAAATTGTCTTTAAAGAAATTAACTTATACAATACAATTGGTGTATTAGTTCGACCAAATTTATCTAATAAAATTGACATGAGTAATTTACCTAATGGCATTTATTTACTCCAATTAATAGATCAAAACGATAATATTCTGACTAAAAAAATTATCAAACAAGGAGCTTGAAAATAAAAATGAACCTTATAATGAAAAAAATCTTAATTCCCCTTTTGTTACTTGCGAGCATCGTTACTTGTACTGCTCAAGAAACTAGTCCAGAAGAAAAAATCAATAAAAATCAGATTGGATTGAATGCGACTTTTTTTATCACTCAATTTCTGAGTCTTAATTCAGGACCAGTAAATCAGAGTCCATATGCACTTACTTACAGACGTATGTTGACTGAAAATAGAGCCTTTCGATTTGGTTTGGGGGCTACGTTTCAGAAACTTAATAATAACTCTAATTTTATTAATACTCAAAGTCAATTAGTAAATGTTGATACTAGAGTAGGTATAGAATTTCAGAAACAGATGTCCAAACGCTGGAGAGCCTATACAGGCATTGATGCCATTTTCGGTTACAGTAAAAATGAGTTTACTTCAAATAACGGCTTCGACCTTGTTACTACCATCAATACCATTAAGTCTTTTGGCGGTGGACCAGTATTGGGTCTCTTTTTTTTGGTAAACAAAAACATTAGTCTGTCTACAGAAAGCACACTATATATGACTTACTCTGATATTACGAACGAAGATGTATTCCAAACGATACCTGGAAATTCTAGAGAAAAAGATAATGCCTTAAATCTGGGAATCGTTGTACCTACTACTATTTATTTCAACTTTATGTTTTAGTTTTATCCTAAAGAAAACGGTATGCTTAAGTGGATATTTTTATGCTTTTGTTGCTGCTTTTGTCAACTACTTTCTGGACAAGAGGACAAAAAAATATATCATCATGAGTTTGGCTTAAATGCTACGCTTTTGTTTAATCAGTTTACAAGTTTTGATAATCCTTCAGCTGGAATATATTTGATTAACTATAAGTATATCAAAAATAGAAATGCTTTTCGTTTTGGTTCTAATATAGTAGATCTTAATGTTTTGAACCCTGATCCCCTACTAGCTTTTCCAACACGATTGAATGGTTTCAATACCAATAATCGTATAGGCTATCAACGAATTGTACCGATTTATAATAAATGGCAAATTTTTGTAGGTGGCGATGTATTAGTGAGTTATAGTAAATTTGATTTAGATGCTAGTTTACTAAATACGTACAGCCTTGGTGCAGGACCAGTTCTTGGTATTCAGCTAATGATCAATAAACGTATTAGTCTTTTTACAGAAAGCAACTTTTACCTAACATATAGAAAACAAACGGATAGGGAAAGAACGCAATTTAGCTCTAGACTTCGTACTCCAGTTCAATTATTTTTAAGCTTTAACCTATAAAAAACGTTAAAATCAATGGAAAATCGAATATATTAGAAAAAAAACGGTTAATTTTAATGACTTTTCTATGACAAAGTACGTTCTTACTTATAGAACATTGTTATATAATTTTCACCTATAAACTCTTAAGTTATGAAAATAATTACAAAATTATCTCCTTTATTCATATTGGCTTTACTCTGCCTTGTTGCTTGTGATAAAGAGGTACCGCCTCCAACTAATGAAGTAAGCCTAGAATTACCAGAGGTTCCTTATAATTATGCTGACCAAGAAATGCCACAAGGTCTCCAATTTCAATTAGTGGATAATACACCCGATGACAATATCATGTCTGATCATGGTGCAACATTAGGAAGAGTTTTATTTTATGATACCAAACTTTCGTTAAATAATGTGGTTTCCTGTGCTTCTTGCCACCACCAAAGTAAAGCCTTTGCTGATCCTGATCGTTTTAGCTCTGGTTTTGATAATCGTAAAACATCTAGAAATTCTCCAGCAATAGCAAATCTCCGTTTTGCTCGGCATTTCTTTTGGGATGCAGAAGCTACTATTTTGGAAGAGCAAGTACTTATGCCAATCAAGGATCACTTAGAAATGGGTATGGAATCACTTGAAGATTTAGAAGCTAAATTGAAATTAGTAGATTATTATCCTGCTCTATTTGAAAAAGCATTTGGTTCGCCAGAAATTACTTCTGATCGAATTTCAAAATCAATGGCTCAGTTTATACGATCTATGTCTTCTTTCAATTCTAAATTTGATAAAGGTCAAGCAAATGACTTTAGCAACTTTACTCCACTCGAATTAGCTGGTAAAGATTTATTCTTCTCTTGGGGATCTTCTTGTAGCTCTTGCCATGGTGGAGATGCATTTACTTCTGGTGAAAATGCAAATATCGGTTTAGACCTAGTTTATAGTGATAATGGCGTTGGTGCTTTATCTGGCAATGATCGTGATAATGGAATGTTCAAAATTCCGTCTCTAAGAAATATTGCCCTTACGGCTCCGTATATGCACGATGGTCGATACCAAACCCTTGAAGAAGTAATAGAGCACTACTCGTCTAATGTTCAGTCTCATCCTAATCTGGATTGGAGATTGAATCAAAGTATGAATTTTACAGATAGTGAAAAACAAGCATTATTAGCTTTCTTACATACTCTTACGGATGAAGAATATATTTCTGACCCTAAATTCTCAAATCCGTTTAAGTAGTAAATAATAACTTCGTTATATACTGAAACTAAAGTGGTTTTGGGATTGTCAAACGATTAAAGCTACTGAGAATCAAAAGATAGCTACGAATGATGATCCTTAAACTGAATACCAGTAGGTATACATAAGTAGTCGACCATGTATTGTTTTCACAATAAATGGTCGACCACAAAAAAAGCGTTTCTAAATTGAATTTAGAAACGCTTTTTTTTGTGTAATTTTATCATTTATAACTCAATATCATTAAAATGAAAATACCTCAAACTCCTAAATCTTTAGCAATATTACTATTGCTTTTCTTTTTAAATACTACTCTTTTTGCAACTACTACTCCAACCATAGATGTAGGAATGTCTAACTTAGCTAGTCCTAGTGCATCAAACAATGGTTGTTTTTCTTCTACTGAAACGGTTCGGTCTTATTTAATAAATTATTCGTCAACGACTATTGATTTTGCTGTAAATAATGTAACCATTACAGCAACTATTTCTGGTGCAATCAATACGACACTTACACAAACAGTCTCAAGTGGTACATTAGCAGCAGGAACGTCTACATTGATCACTTTTGATACTCCTATTGATATGACTAGCATTGGAGCATATGAATTTGAGTTTACAGCTTCGACACAAAATGACACAAATACTGCAAACGACTCTTACTTTTATCCTCTATCTTATCAAGCTCCTATTTCACAGGTAAACGCATCTCCAACAAATTATACAGCCGACCTCTTGGATGGCGCTATACCACTAGGCTGGAACAAAGGTGATTGGGCTACAGGAAGTATCAGCGAATCTGGTGAATTTGGATATCTTAATAATAGCTTGTTTGGTAGCCATAATAGTGCTAATTTTAATACCACAAAAATATTTGTTTCTCAAGCTACAGATATTTTTAGTTTTGAATATCGTTTCACCAGTTCTGCTACAGGATGGGGAACAATAGAAATTCAAACTTTTACCTGCGATCAAGGTCCAACTACTTTTTATACAATTGATGATTCTAATCATATTCCGAGTTTAGACTGGTCAACCGCTGAAATAGACATCAGTCAATTTCTTGGACAAGAAGTTTTCTTCAGGTTTTTGATTACTCAAAATACTCAATCAGGAATAGATTTCAACGTACATGTCGGAAATTTCTTTTTAGGAACGCCTCCTACTTGTTCACCTCCTTCAAATATCAGTGCATTGGCAATTAGTGGAAATGTTGTGAAATTAACTTGGGATGTTTTAGCAGAGGCTGAACGATACAGAATTCGTTATCGCCAAATCGGAGGTACATGGACAGAATTATTAACTGCATCTACAGAGCCATTTCGATTTATCAATGGTCTAAGTCCAAATACAACTTACGAATATCAGGTAAAATCTCTTTGTGATGCCTCCAATTCTGTTTGGTCTACCAAAACAACCTTTACGACTACTAGCGAGTTATGCGATTTCCCAACCAATACAGGAGTACTCAATATTACAGGTACTAGTGCCGAACCATACTGGGTTCCTTATCCTAATGATATTAAATACAAATTTAAGTATAAGACAAATGGTGGTACATGGATTGAAACGATAACAGCTGCTACTTCTATTTCACTTTCATCTTTAAGTCCATCGACCGCTTACAAATATAAACTTAAAGCAAAATGTCCTACGGCTTGGACCAACTGGTCTGGAGCTTATGATTTTCTTACTACTAGCTCTTTTGCGAATAGATTAATTTTAGATGACCAACAAAACGCTATCAAGGTCTATCCAAATCCTAGTTCAAATTGGATAACAATAGATATGATTGAGCAAGATATTGATCAACTTGTGATTAAAAACAGTGTTAATCAAACAGTACAAGTTTTAAATAATCTTTCTTCATCTATTCAAATAGATATTAAAGACCTCGATAATGGCATCTATTATATTTCGTTCGTTTCCAATAACAAAAAAGTGCAAACAGAACGGTTTATAAAATTATAATTAATCCATTCGCCTAAACATGAGTCATCCCGAACTTTCTGATCGAAAATTCGGGATGACTCATGTTTATTATAGTAAATAAATCTTACGCTTGTAAAACCCCCTTTACTAAATCTGCTGCTTCTTGCAACAAAATAGCAGAGTGTACTTCTAAGCCAGATTCATCGATTATTGTTTTAGCAATATCTGCATTGGTTCCTTGAAGACGCACAATGATTGGTACATTGATATTACCCATATTTTTGTATGCATCAACAACACCTTGAGCAACCCGATCGCAACGAACAATACCACCAAAGATATTAATCAAGATTGCTTTTACTTTAGGGTCTCTCAAAATGATACGGAATGCTTGCTCTACTCTAGCCGCATCGGCTGTACCACCAACATCTAAGAAGTTAGCAGGATCACCACCAGATAATTTGATGATATCCATCGTTGCCATTGCAAGACCAGCTCCATTTACCATACAGCCTACATTACCGTCAAGGTTAACGTAATTTAAGCCATAGCTTTTTGCTTCCACTTCTGTTGGATCTTCTTCGTCTGTATCTCTTAGCTCAGCTAATTTAGGATGACGGAATAAAGCATTATCGTCAAGGGCTACTTTACAATCAACTGCAATGATTCGGTCGTCTCCTGTTCTTAAACAAGGATTGATTTCGAACATAGACGCATCGGAACCTAAGAATGCTTTGTATAATGAACCGATAAATTTGGTCATTTCTTTCATTGCCTTACCATTTAAGCCAAGATTGAAAGCAATCTTTCTTTTTTGGAAAGCTTGAAGACCTAATGTAGGATCGATAAATTCTTTGTGTACTAAATGAGGTGTTTCTTCAGCAACTTTTTCGATATCCATTCCACCTTCTGTAGAATAAACAATGACATTACGCTTAGAAGCTCTATCCATCAAGACAGAAACATAAAATTCTTTGCACGCATCAAAATCAGGAGCATAAGAATCTTCGGCTATCAATACTTTACGTACTAGCTTACCAGGACCATCGACACCACCTGGTGTTTGCGGAGTTTTGAGCATCATACCGATAATATTACCAGCAAAATCTTTCAACTCATCCATATTTTTAGCTAGTTTCACTCCACCACCTTTTCCTCGTCCACCTGCATGGATTTGAGCCTTTACAACTGCAAATTTAGTACCTGTGTCTGCTTGTAGTTTTTCGTAAGCAGCTACAGCCTCTTCTACATTATGGGCTACAATTCCTCTTTGAATAGCGACTCCGTAGCTTTCTAATAGTTCTTTACCTTGATATTCGTGTAAATTCATATTATAGTTTATTCCTTTATGTTAGGTGAAATAAAGCGCAAAACTACGTTTTTTTTGATGGAATTCAAAGTATTTGGCTTCCCATATGGCAAGTAAATACATGAACGATTAACGATGTCTTTTACCTTTATTGTTTTTGTAATCCATGAAAATGAATTCACCTAGTCCTTGCAAGCTACTGTAAAAAGCTTTACCATTATTGGCTTTGGTAAAAGAGTCTACAAAGCGAACGAGGTATGGGTCTTGTGCGATCATAAAGGTGGTAATCGGAATTTGGAGTTTCCGACATTTGGTAGCGAGGTTGAGGGTACGGCTTACAATTTTACGATCTAAGCCAAAACTATTTTTGTAGTATTTTTTTCCTTTCTTGATGCAAGTCGGTTTACCGTCTGTAATCATAAAGATTTGCTTATTTGGATTTTTTCGCTTGCGCAACATATCCATTGCCAACTCCAATCCTGCAACAGTATTGGTATGATAAGGTCCTACTTGTAAGTATGGAAGGTCTTTGATTTCAATTTTCCAAGCATCGTTGCCAAACACTAAAATGTCCAATGTATCTTTAGGATAGCGAGTGGTAATTAATTCGGCTAGAGCCATGGCTACTTTTTTGGCAGGTGTAATACGATCTTCGCCGTACAAAATCATTGAATGCGAAATATCAATCATCAAGACCGTACTCATTTGGCTTTGATTGTAGGTTTCGTGTACTTCTAGATCATCATGTGTGAGCTTGAAGTCGTCGATACCATGATTGATTTGAGCATTTCGTAGCGATTCGGAGATCGCTAAATTTTCTAGCTTATCGCCAAACTCGTAAGGACGCATATCGGAAGTAAATTCATCGCCTTTGCCACCTTGTCGGGTATTGTGGTTTCCTCTTTTTGCTTTTTTAAGTTGACCAAAAATATCTTCGAGTGCTTTTTGGCGAAGGGCAATTTCCATTTTAGCGGTTGGAACAAACTTTGGATTACGTTGATCAGGCTGATTGATATATCCTTTATCGATGAGGTCTTGGATAAAATCTGCCATTCCGTAATCCTCATTTGTAATATTGTACTCTTTATCTAGTTGAGTCAACCAGCTTAATGCTTCAGTAACATCACCAGCCGAATACACAATTAGTTCATTAAACAATTTGAGTAATTGATCAAAAATAGAACCTTCATTTCCCTTGGGAATATATTCTGAAAAACGCCATCCAATCATAGTGGTAAGATAGGGGTATTAAAGTTAAAATGAAAATTGAAATAAAAATTCGTTTTTCCGATCTATAATGCACAACAATCAATTAGTTTTTCATAATCTGGTCGAGCTGAAGCTTCTTTATGGATATACTTTTCTTTAACTACACCGTTTTTGACCAAAAAGATACCAGGCATTTGTGTAGAATCACCCAATGATTTTGACATTTCTAACTTATGCCCGTCCTTATTTAACTCATACCCTCTTATCCATGTTTGTAAACCGTAAAGTTGAGAAAACCTTCCTTTTGTCAGACCAAAAGCAGCATAATATTCACATTCTACATCACTAACATGCAATACATTATCAAAATCAAATTTTTGGAAATATTCTTCAGCAACTTCATACTCAGCCATATGGACAAATACTAATCCTACCCCTTTATTCTTAAGTACATTTTTTTGAGCTTTTAAATCAGCAAGGGCTTCTTTACAAAATACACAACCAAAATGGCGTAAAAACACTATTAATAATGGTTGGTCTTGGGAAAGATTATTAATATTTTCCCCTGTATTTGTCATCATTGAACTTAGTATCGTATTATTTATCGTCGTATTCATTGTAAAATTCTGTTTTATGATAGTATGATAACTTTAGGTATTACGAACTACCCAAGGTAGAAACTAGTCTTAAGTATGTTTAAGACGTGCAAGTTAGGATAATCCAGAATCTTTTTTACTTCGTACCACTTCATTCTATATTTTTAACAGCCCGAGTATTTTTTCAAAAACACTTGTTAGACCTCAAAAAAGTAACTTATTTCTGGTCTAACACCTACATAGAATATTGAAAATTCTGATTACACTTCAATTTAACAAAGAAATACTCTAAAAGTTTAGCGCTTTTTTAATTTTTTATACCTCTATAAAAGTACTTATAAACCTCAAATCGGTTTCATTTGATAAAAAAAAGCACCTTTGAAATAAATCAAAGATGCTAGTGTATTTATCGAGGAATCTTTTACGCGTAATTTTTATTTTATCTTCATTTTATTGAAAACAGCCATTACATCTTTCACGTGTTGAGCAGATTTGTGTAATAACTTCATTTCGCTTTTGTTTAACTTCAGCTCCAGTACTTGCTCTATACCATTTTTGCCTAATTTTACAGGAACTCCTAAGAACATATCCTTAAGACCATACTCACCATTCAATCGAGCACAACAAGGGAAGATTCTGTTTTCATCTTTCAATATCGCTTCACACATTTGAGCAGCAGCAGCACCAGGAGCATACCAAGCTGAAGTACCCATTAGTTTTACTAATTCGCCACCACCTTTTTTGGTACGTTCAACAATAGCTTTCAATTTATCTTTCTCGATCATTTCTGTTACAGGAATACCAGCAACAGTAGTATATCGAGGAAGTGGCACCATTGTATCACCATGTCCACCCATCAATACTGCCTGCAAATCTTTAGGAGATACGCCTAACTCTGTCGCTAAGAACGCACGGTAACGAGCTGTATCTAAAATACCAGCCATACCAAATACACGGCTATCTTTAAGCCCAGAAGCTTTGTAAGCTGCAAAAGTCATTACATCTAATGGATTAGATACAACGATGATGATTGGATTTTTAGAATGCTTCATGATTGATTTCGTCACAGAAGAAACGATACCTGCATTGGTAGAAATTAAATCATCACGACTCATACCTGGCTTACGTGGAATACCAGCAGTGATTACAACGATATCCGAATTTTTAGTTTTTCTGTAATCGCCAGTTCCTGTAATAGTAGAACTGTAGTAATCAATTGGTGCTTGTTGCCAAGAATCAAGTGCTTTACCTGCAGCGAATTCAGGTCTGATATCGAGTAATACGATTTCTTTAACAATATCTTTGTGAGCGAGTACATTGGCTACTGTAGCACCAACATTACCAGCCCCAACTACGGTTACTTTGCTCATAACGAGGATTTATATTTATTTTTTTGTTAATATAATACGGTCTTATACTTATACGTTTATCGTACTTTTTTTAAAACCGTTGCAAATGTATATATTTTTTGGGAGCAATTGAACTATACATCTAATTAATTGACATACCTAAGACACAGTTATAGTTGTTTTTTGTTTAAATTTGTTTGGCAAAGCCTTTGCGTTAAATATTTTAAAATGTTTATTTTTTCAAATGCATTTTGCACCTAATCCATTTTGCCTGAACTATCACAAAATCTAAATCGATTTATGAAGCAATTATTTATATCCATCTGTTTACTTACTTTATTGGCAATTCCATTCGAAGTTTTCAGTCAAACACAACCTTGTGTTATTCCCAATAAAGATCTTTTGGTCGAACGTTTATTGAAAAATAAAGAACGAGCAATTGGTCAAGTTTCTTCGCGTGCTGTAACCTATGTACCTATTAAATTTCATTTAGTAGCTAAATCGGATGGCTTAGGTAGAGTTTCGGAAAAAAGAGTGTTGGAACAACTTTGTGCATTAAATGCTGATTTTGCCCCTTTAGATATTGTATTTTATATCAAAGCTGGATTTAGTTACATTAATAGCACCACTTTATATAATGATCCTGAAACAAGTACAGGGGTACAAACAATGAGCAATTTCAAAGAATTCAATGCTGTAAATGTATACATCGCTAAAGATGCTACACCACCTGGCGCAAATGATTTAGATGGTACTATTTTAGGTCATTATAATCCAGGCTTTGATTGGTTGGTGATGAAAATATCTGAAGTCAACCAATTTTCTGGTACGCTTAGTCATGAGATGGGTCATTATTTCACACTACTACATACACATAATGGATGGGATGTAGAACCATATAATGAGGGCTTACATGGTAATCCTGTACAAAATACTTCACCAGGAGGTACTGCTGCCGAAAAAGAAGATCGTTCTGGTTCTTGCAAAAACTGCGAATCTGCAGGCGATTATATTTGTGATACGCCTCCAGATTATAATTTTGGTTTCGGTTGGAATGGTTGTAATCCATTTACGCTTAATATTCAAGACCCTTGTAATACGGTAGTTGATCCTATGGAAAATAATTTTATGGGATACTTTATTGGTTGTGGTTCATATATTTTCTCAAATCAACAAGGTCAACTTATGAGAACAGATTTGGCCAACCGCCCAGAGTTAGCAACCAGCTATATTCCGAATACAAGTGCAATTACACAATCGGTTGAGTTGATTTCTCCGATTAATGAAGAAGTAACTCCATACTATAATTTTGTAGAATTGCAATGGGAAGACGTACCTGGTGCTGATCGTTATGTGGTAGAGGTTTCTCGTTCATCCGATTTTAATGTTCAGCCGATTCGAAAAGTAGTCTGGGGTTCTTATGCTTTAATCGAAGGATTAGATAATGATAAATCATATTACTGGCGTATTACTCCATTTAATGAAACGAATGGCTGTGGCGAATCTGATTTTAGCAAATTTATTTCTGGCTCAACAGTAGGCACCAAATCAGCTGATATGGTCAACAATTGGTTTATCACTCCTAATCCTGCAAGCGCCAATTCTGCTTTGACGATTTCTATGGAAGCAAATATGGGATTTGATGCCACGATTGCTTTATACGATATTAATGGAAAACTAGTTAATCAAAATGTTTCTAATCGATTCGAATCAGGATTGACAAACTACAATTTAAGTACTGATCAGTTATTATCTGGCATGTATGTTTTGATCATTCGCTCAGAAAATTTAACCCTGCATAAAAAGATTATTATTTCGAATTAGGCATTTTCTAATTAAGTAATGATGAAAAAGAGATGAGTTTAATGTTAAACTCATCTCTTTTTTTAGTACAATTCATTCTTCGCGTTACTTAATAACGGCTAAAACATAACGACGATAAGTTGATTGTTTGCCAACTTGTATTTGAATAATATAAGCCCCTGCTGCCAAATCATCTAAATCAATAAAATGATTTATTCGAGCAAACTCCCCTATCGTTTCGCTATATACTTTTTTGCCAATTGTGTTAAAAATATTGATACTTATCTCCTCTGCTTCTACTAATTCCATTTGTAAGATAAATTGACCTGTTCCAATATTTGGTAATAAGGCTAAGCTTTTTACATTTGGTAAGTTGTATGTACTTGTTGTCAGGTCAATTATTTCTGTAAAGGTGCTTTCGCAACTGCCATTACTTACAGTAAGCGACACCGTATAGATTTCTAAGCCATCATACTCATGTATCGGATTTTGTTCGGTAGAAGTTGTTCCATCTCCAAAATCCCAAGACCAAGAAGTAGCATTTACTGAATTATCGGTAAAGTCTATGATAAGCCCATTATCATCAAATGTAAAATTAGCTGCAGTGCTGTCAACTACTCCTACACTTAAAGGTATTAAATCGCTCTCACAAAAAAACTCTTGTACTTCCCAGTCATATAAATAGTAAAAATACTCTAGTTCTCCATTAGTAGCGGTAGAAGAAGTAATTGTAGCGACATCACCAACTTGATATGGATAGTTTGCTCCTTCGTTATTTCTAAATAAGTTTATTTCTGTACCACCGACACTGTAAATACCTGGTCCTGGTATCTCTAAGTTTAGTGTTACTCGACTTTGTCCTTCTGGAATAAAAACGGTTACAGAAGATATTGGCTCACCAAACCAGTTATATAATTCTATTAGGCGATCACCAGCATCGCCAGCATCTACCCAAGCAGATATTAAAGTGAAGGGAGCATATGCTTCAAAAATTGAAGCTCCAGTAAAACCAGTATTATGGTAACCTCCTCCTGCAAAGCTTCCATCTTCAGGACCTCCAAATTGGATATCACCTTTTATACTCGACATTATTTGGCAATTAAAACTAGAGAATAAGGGAGGAGTCGTGTAGGTATCTCCAGTATGAATATACTCGCCAAATACGAACCAATCAATTTCTCCTTCGCCAGAAGCAGATAATGTTATAGTATTCCCTTTGCAAACTGGATCAACTGATTCGAATACTGGATTTTCTAATAAATCAACCTCTATTATTAACTCATGATTATCTTCTCCTAGCGTATTCGTTACGGTTAAGTTGACCACATAGGTTCCACTAATAGTAAAAGTATGCATTGGGCTATAATCTGTGGAAGTATTACCATCACCAAAATCCCACAGCCAAGTTTGAGGCATATTGGTAGAAGTATTTGGAAAGTTAACCTCTCCGCTACAAGTTGATGTTACATCAGATGTAAATCCTGCAGTAGGTGGCGTTACAGGATTAAGACAGGCAGGAAGTGCATCGAAAGCTTCTATCTGATCATATCGATTATCAGAGCTTCCTTGACTAGCATTATAACCATAACCTCTACGAGCAAATGCTTCCCATATAATACATTGGTTTTGACCTCCATAAATAGCTTCATCTGCATCTAATATAGCATTTCGACCATCAATAAAACCAGGGCTACAATTAACCATCTTTAGAGCTTCTATCACTAATGTCATCGCGATATTATTTCCACCAGTCCCCGTATGTAAGTTTGAGTCGTACCCATATTCATCAATTAAATCCCAAGTCATTTCCCATAAAGCTGTTGCCCAGATGAAACCAATACCATGAGGAGAGTTAATACCTGGGTTATTAGTATCGGCATAAGTATATGGATTCAGTGTAAAGTCAGTTGTATAAGGAACACCTCTTAGTCCAGCTCCTGTAATCGAATCATTTATTGCGTAGGTAGCAAACCCTCTTGGATCTGTTCGTGTATCCCCCTCTTCAATCGTTAATATCAAACCATGCCAATCACTCCATCCTTCATTCATTATTTCTGCATTGAACATGCAGGTATGATCATTAGGTCCTCCAATTAAACGCCTAGTAATACCATGCCCATATTCATGGCATATAATAGTGTTATCAAAATCTGTATCACGATCAGGATCGCTATCGCTAGTCCAAAGAGACATTCGGATTCGTCCAGGATCACCATCTGGTCCAGTACTAAAACTAGCATAATTTGTATTTACAGTATCTAATCCTTGTGCAATTATATAGTCTTCATCGAGACCACCATTTTCAAAATTATTTTGTTGGTAACATCCTGCAGCTTCATCGAAACCATAACGGTACCAAATATCATGCATCATGTTACAGATATAAAATAGGTTGACAACACCAGCATCTTGATTGTCACTAATAGAACCATTTGGATCAAAAGGAAAATTAAAATTCAAGCCTGCCCCACCATCAGGTTCATCTCCTACGGAAGTATCATTAGAATCGACATCTAAAAAAGCATGTACATTATTACCTCTAGTGATTGTATAATCAGCTAGACCATCACCATTAATATCATGCCATCCCCACGGAGATGCTACTACATCATGAGGGTCGCTAACTATACTTTGCGGACCATGAGTAGGGCTTTCTGTTGGTAAAGCAAAAACGCTATAAGAGCCTAGTAAGTTTTCAGCAGCATGCGTGTGTACCTCGGAATGATGTTCGTGGTGTATTTTTCTATTTTCGTCAGCATCGCATTCATCTACATTTGCCCTTGTAGGCGTACCAAAATGACAATGAGCCACTAGATCCTTTTTGAATAAAAATGCACCTGTTGAAGCATCTACTAAAATATACCAATTATGTTGAGCACCTAATTCATAAAATTCAACTGCCCATGTTAAACGAACTTCTTCATCGTTTGCAAAATAAATGAGACTTACTTTTATATCCTCCAAAGCTATTGACTCTTTTTGAAAAATAGTTGTTTGACGCTTGTCTTTTTTATTTTCTTTTATCGTTAAAGTATTAATAGTATGCCCTAATGATTGAGCAACTTTTATAGCAGCTGTTTCCGCTGAAAGGCTAGCAGTACTGTTACTAATTTTATTTTTTAAATCCGCAACAAAATTAATATGAGCACTTAAAATGCTGCCATCTTTGAGAATATTTGCATTAGCTTTAGCATTGAAAACTGGAATATCATTGTAGGCCTGATCTAGGTATATATGTGTAACACCTGAACGTTTACTCGTGTAGTTAGAACTGACTAAGATATTATTGATATCTTCTGTTGTCAATCCATGTTTCTCTTTTTCTTCTTGTAAATAACTTTGGAAAATTTGAAGGGCATCTTGAGCAATAATAAAATTGCAGCACAGTAGTAGCCCAATAATAATTGAGGTAATTTTTTTCATTTTGATTTAATGTATTAGTTTACAATTATATCTCAAAGATTTTTCTCAGAAGCAAAAGAATCTTTTGTAAAATTCAATTCTTTGATCTATTGTTTTATGATTTTTTGTGAAGTTGATCGCCCATTTTTTGTTTCCACTCTTAAAAAGTACAAGCCTCCTTGTAGATTTTCCATAGAAAGTAAAATACCATTCTCGTCCAATACTTGCCTATCTTCAAAAAGCATTTTACCTGTAGAATCAAACAATTGATAGAATATTTCTTGTGGCCAAGGCCCTGATAAATACAGGTAATCTTGAAACGGATTAGGATGTACTTGAACAGAGTTATCAACATCAATTACATCTAATATGTAGTTGACAAAAATAAGACTATCACATCCATAAACATTTTGTTCGTATACAATCGGATCACCAAAAGTAGTCACCAAAGAATCTATAAAAGTACTATCTAC
Organism: Saprospiraceae bacterium; assembly: GCA_020630735.1. Lineage (GTDB taxonomy): Bacteria > Bacteroidota > Bacteroidia > Chitinophagales > Saprospiraceae > JAHDIP01. The sequence continues at coordinate 16,950 of JAHDIP010000047.1, forward strand.
AGGGTGTACTTCTATGTTAAAGACTTCAATTAAATTATAGGTCTGTAATTCAACCATTTCTCCAAGGTAGGTTGTATCTGTTTCGTTCGTTTCTTCTTCGCATAAATGGGTATTGATCAATAAACTATCAATTGGTCGTGGTGCTAAAGTATACCACTTGGTATTTGTGATAATTGGGGCATTAAAATCAAAGTAGATAGCAGCCCTATTTTCGATAACCGTCCCAAAAGCTAAATCTTCTTTTGGATTAATATCAAAGCGTATAAAGCCATGTGACTCTAGTTCATTGACATTGCTATCGGGTAGCATGATGTTTTCGAAGTTGAATTGTAGAATATTAGGTGGTATAATTTCCAATTCATAATCGTGGCTACTTAAGCCAGGTTGCAGAGTCGTCATATCCAAGGCATCAGGTAAGGTATCTATGACCACCACATTGAAAGCCGTATCAGTTCCTGTATTTTGAAAGCGAATATGGTAGGTCAATTCAGTTCCTTTATAAATATTGAAATTAGGTCCAATACCTTCCGGGAAACCACGTTTATCGTTTGGATCAAAGCTACCTATATTTTCTTGACAATCGATATCAACAAAAGGATCACTATCGTTATTTGGGTAATTATTGATGATGCCTAAATTGATACCGTTTTCAAAATTCGGACAACCTTCTACCGCTACCGTTGGATTACTAGAAAGGGGATTCCCTTCTGACTGTTGTGCTTCGAGGATATAGGTTTTACCAGCCTCTGGAATAATTGTTTCTACTTTCGATTGACCAGACTCCAAATAAAATTGGAAACTTCTAAACATAAACTCATCTTCGACAATAATAGCTGCCAAGGAATCTGTCATATCGTCCCCCACATTCGTAATTATAAAATCTATCAAATCACCATTACATTCTGCCTCCACTTCTATCGTTGAGCCATCCCAAAAAGAACCTGTAGGCAAGCAAATGGTGTCAGGATAAGCGTATGCTTGTGTACAATGTGTTTGTCCAAGTACTGTACTTTCACAGTCTAAAGTGGTATAAATATTAAATTGTCCACATTCGCCAATGGTTACTTCATCAACAGGAAAAGTATAGGTATTTCCACCAGAAGCGATAGGGTCTATGCTGGCTGAATCGAACAGTAAATGGTCATCTAATGTCACTTCGATACGAGCATCAAAAGCGGGACTTGTTCCCTCATTACAATATTGTACGGTATAGATGTTTGGGAAACAACGACGTAAGAAAGGTGTACTTATTTGTACATTCATTAGGGGGCATTCATACTGAATTTGATTAGGAAAATCCAATTCTAATGTGTCGTATAGTATTTCTCCAACAACGATAGTGTCTGTAAAACAAGGAAGCCAATAACTATTTGGTGGATAAACATTGAGTAAATAAGTCCCTGTATCCATCTTTAAAAGATAATCTCCTGAGGAGTCGCTGTGTGTATAATAGGTCAAATTACCAACTGCTTCAACTATCCAATTTTCTAAGTTAAATTCATCTTGATCATAGGTACAGTTCTCTTCTGAGTCGGCAAATATTTTTCCTTCAATAGCAAAAGGAGCTATTCCACAAGAGCAATCTGCAAGTATAACTTCACCTGCTGTGTTAGGGTCTCCATCATCACAAGTTAGACCATATTGGGTATAGGAATTTATCAGAAAATTTTCGAAAGCTTCAGACGAACCTTGATCTGGTAATCCTGGATTATTTTCAAAACTATAAAAATCAAGATTCAACTGACTAAAGGAGCTTGGATAACAACCAGATAAAAAATTATTCCCTACATTTAGTCCATCTAAATTAGATAAATTCCCCAATTCTGATGGGAGATTTCCCGTTAGTGAATTGTCGTATAAATGAAGAGTGGTTAAATTAGTTAAGTTACCTAGTTCAGGTGGAATAGTTCCTGTTAAAGCATTATCGTAAAGGGAGAGCCAATCTAAACTAGATAAGTTGCCTAGTTCAGGTGGGATACCTCCTGTTAGAGCATTTCGGCTGAGAATAAGTTCAGTTAAATTCGATAAGTTTCCTAGTTCAGGTGGGATACTTCCTGTTAAAGAATTAAAGTTTAGCCAAATAACTTCCAAATTGGATAAATTGCCTAATTCCGAAGGGATACTTCCTGTAAGGGAATTATCAGTTAGATTAATCCGAAGTATATTAGATAAGTTTCCTAGTTCTGCGGGGATACTTCCTGATAGGGCATTACTCGTAAGATTGAGTATTTCTAAGTTAGATAAATTTCCTAGTTCCGCGGGGATACTTCCTGTAAGGGAATTATTGCGAACACTAAATTCTACTAAATTGGTTAAATTGCCTATTTCTGGCGGAATACTTCCTGATAAAGGATTTTCAGAAAGTTCTAGGATTTCTAAATTGGATAAATTCCCTAATTCTGCGGGAATATTACCTGCTAGGAAATTATCATAAAGGTCAAGCTCTACTAAATTGGTTAAATTGCCTAATTCTGCAGGGAGACCTGTCAGGGAGTTTCTCCAAAGAATAAGTTCTACTAAACTAGATAAATTCCCTAATTCTGCGGGAATATTTCCTGTTAAGGAATTACGAGAAAGTTCAAGCCTTACTAAGTTAGATAAGTTACCTAGTTCTGATGGGATACTTCCCGTTAAGGAATTAAGAGCAAGATCAAGCTCTACTAAATTGGTTAAATTGCCTAATTCTGCAGGGATATTACCTGTTAGTGAATTCTTAGCTAATAATAAGGTCTGAAGATTGATTAGGCTTCCTAATGCTGAAGGTATCTGACCTTCCAAATTATTACCAGAGACGTTTAAGTTGTTTGAACAATCATTAACTCCAACAAAATCCAAGCAAGTCACACAACCATCACTACCTGTTGTTACTCCATGCCAATTGCTTATTGGTTCTCCAGGTACTAGCCAATTCGTATTATTATGCCAATCGGCTCCACCTGTCGCATTATATAGCTCTACTAAAATAAGCGAATCTGCTACTGGGTCACAAAGACAAACAGATGTACTCTCCTCAAAAGAATGATTTACTTCTGCTTGTACTCCAATACGGAATACAAGCAAAAAAGTAAAAATGTAAAAAAGTTGATGTTGCAAAGCTTTATATTTCATGACTCTTTATTTATTTTCATAATGATTAGATGGAATCAAGCTTTCATCGTGACTTTATAAGTGCTTGGACTAAAATAACTTACACTTTTATGTCCAAGCACTTACTTATCAAAATAAAACAGCTTTTATCGTTGAATAATTAAAAACTATTTACACTTACAAGTATCACAATGTTTTTGCTTTATGATTATACTGCAAATTACCACCTAAAAGACGACTTTTAAAGCACAAAAAAGTAATATCCTGCAAAAAAGATTATCATTATACATCTATAATTCCCTTTAAAATAAGGATTCTATTTGTTTTTAATGTAAAAAAGATTCTAACTTTAGGGCGACTTATTTCAGATAAATTTCATTAGATCATGCAAAACACAAAGCTTTTTACTCTTTTTTCGGTATTATCTGCTTGGGAGCTTCGCAAATGGAGGCAATTTTTGGTCTCTCCATTTATGAATCGAAGAGAGGATGTAGTGCAGCTTTTTGATCACTTAATACAAGAACAAAAGAACAAAAAGTCCGATTTTACAAAAGAAAAAGCTTTTGCCCGCCTCTATCCTAATGAGCCTTTTGATGATGTAAAAATCGTCATGCTCATGAGTCGTTTATATCGTTTGGGTGAAAAGTATCTTGCCTTTAGACGAATGGAGAAAGATGAAAACTTACTTAAGATCAATGCTGCCCAAGAATTTAGAATACTAAAGATGGAAGGTAATTTTGATAAAATGATAAGTGATGCTCGTCATGTTCTAGATAAAAAGCCTTACCGAAATTGTGATTATCTAGGTCAGCTTTATGGGATTGAGTATGAGTTGTACGATTATTTTGAAAGTCAAAAAAGAGGACATGATTCTATTCTGCAAAAAATAATACAAGCCTTCGATCATTATACACTCACCAATAAATTAAAATTGGCTTGTCATATTTTAGCTCAAACAACCGTTTCTAAAAAAAAGATAGATGTCGGTTTATTAGATGAGTTAATTCTCTTTATCGAAAAAGATCCAAAGGTATTGGAAGAACCTGCATTGGCCATTTACTATAATTTGTACAAACTAAATGACGAAGCAAACGATCATTGTTTTGTAAAGCTCAAAGAATTAGTACCTCATTACAAAAGCATTTTTTATCCGAATGAAGTAAAAGACATTTTAATTCTGATGATTAATTTTTGTATTAAAAAAACAAACAAAGGAATAGAGCAATATTTAGCCGAGTCGTTCGAATTGTATAAAATGGGAGTAGAAGAAGAATACTTTTTAGAAAACGATTTGATCTCTCCGTTTACGTTCAACAACCTTGTAGGTTTGGCCTTACGATTAAAAAAGTTAGCTTGGGCAGAAAGTTTTATTCATAGCTATCAGAACAAAATTAGCGAAAAGCATCGAACGACTATTTTTAATTATAACGCTGCTCAAATTTCCTATCACCAAGGCAATTATGAAAAAGCAATGCGCATTTTATCCAACTTCAATGCGAATGATTTATTACTCAATTTGAAAGCAAAATTTTTGTTACTGAAAACATATTTTGAGTTGGGAGACGACTATTTCGAAGTGCTCGATTCTGCTATTCATAGTACACGAATGTACCTTCAGCGAAGAAAAGAAACATTGAGTTATCATAAAGATTATTTAGAAAACTTTTTACGCTTCTTTAAACGAATACTTGACCTGCCACACTTTGACGAAGAATCGAAAATGAAACTACTTCAAGAAATAAAGGAGGAACAAAATATTTTCGACAAAGTCTGGTTGATTGAAAAGCTAAAAATGTAAAAGAATCTTATGTAAGCTACAATTGTGTAATACAAGACCATGAGCAATAATTTAGGTGTTATTCTCTCTCCTTTTAGTTCTACTTACTATCTTTGTTTTATGAAGACACCATTTATCTTTTTTAAAATATCCCTAAATATGAAAAATATTTTTCTTACAATCACTACCCTACTATTCTGTAGTTCCTTTTGTTTTGCACAAACGAAAGCAGATTTAAAACCTTGTGGTACACCTCCATTCAAAACGCAATGGATGATCGACTATGAAGCAAATCCTACTACCTTTCCTCGCTGTGGAACGACCTTGTATGTTCCTTTGACGATCCATTTAGTTGGAAGTGATACGGGTTTAGGATATTTTTCTGAATTGACATTGCTCGATGCACTTTGCACCCTCAATGCTGATTTTGTCGATAGCGAAATACAGTTTTTCATAGAAGGTGATATCAACTACATTGATAATACCACTTGGTATAACCATAGTAATGTTATTGAGGGAGCAGAAATGATGTTTGCAAATAATGTAGAAAATACGATCAATACTTATTTTGTAAATGATCCTGCTGGTAATTGTGGTTACAATTTGCCTTATGCTGGTGTAGCAATGGCAAAAGGTTGCTCTGATCCTGACTCTCATACTTGGGCGCATGAGATTGGACACAATTTATCTATTCAACATCCTTTCTTAGGATGGGAAGGTGGTGTTTCTTACGATGGTTCAGTAGTACATAGTTACACTAACCCTGCACCAACGACTGTCACTTATGATTATACCTTATTCCAAGATGTGCAGTATCTGGATACCTTAATTATTGATACGGCTTTTGTCGAATTAGTAGATGGCTCAAACTGTCTTCCTGCTGCTGATCGATACTGCGATTCTCCACCTGATTATTTAAGTTATCGTTGGGACTGTAATGATGATAATGAAAGTACAGTGGTGCAGACTGATCCAAATGGTGAAACCTTCCGTTCAGATGGTACATTGTTTATGTCTTATTCTTTTGATCATTGTCAAAATCGTTTTACGGAAGGGCAAAGCCTTGGTATGCAAGCGAACTTAATGACTGAAAAAGCAGATTATTTATACAATCAAACACCTCTTTTACCTGTGAGTGATGTTCCTGTTTTATTGCTTCCAGAAAACGAAGAGCTTGTGCAATTTGATGAGGTGATGATAAGTTGGGATGCTGTTCCAAATGCTACACATTATTTATTACAAGTAAGTCGAGTAGCTAGTTTTGATTTTCTTGCTGCAGAACACATCACAACAGAAACTAGTGTTTTAGAAATGTCTTTAAATAATGATAAAGAATATTTTTGGAGAGTACGTGCGTTCAATAGTCATTCATTTTGTTCGCCAGTTTCTAGTGCTATAACCTTTACTACAGGTGAATTAATTGCTACCGAAAACTTAGCAAATATTGAGGGACTTTCTATTTATCCTGCTTTGTTACACAGTGGTCAAGAACTTTATGTAGAGGTAGAGGCTGATACTGAAGCTAGTATTCAACTTAACATCGTCAGTATTTCTGGTCAGGTTTTACGTTCAGAAAATCGTGTATTAAAAATAGGTCAAAATACGCTCCGTGTAAATACGAATCAATTGAGCGCTGGAATGTATTTTGTAGGAATCGAAAGGCAAGGAAAACGTTCTTATCAGAAAGTAATTATACAGGATTAAGCGACGGCTTTTATTGATGCAAAAATATAGTGCTAGCTTAAGTTAGCATAACTTTATAAAGAATGGGGCTTCCAGAAAAAGGAAGCCCCATTTTCATTTTAGTTCATAGCTATATTTTTACAAATTTCTTCGTAATCAACTCTTGGGATGTTGTCATTATTTGCAAATAATAAATACTACTCGATAGCATTGATACATCTATTGTGTAATTATACTGAAACCAAAGTGGTTTTGGGATTACCAAACGATTAAAGCTACTGAGAATCAAAGGGTAGCTACCAATGATGATCCTTAAACTGAATACCAGTAGGTATATCTTTCACCTCTACTTGTCTAAGCAATTGAGCATTCACATCCATTGGTATTATTTCCAACTACATTATTAAAGTCAAAAGCATCTTCATTGATCCATTCGAAAGTACCCTCTTGCTCCGTATCTGAAAAACCTATAAAGGAAGTTGGTAAATTGGCATTATTCAAAAAATCATTTTCTTGAACACTATTGATAACCGCTAAATAGCCATTATTTTGTAAGCAAATAGCCTGCGCTTCAATCCAAGTCAATTCATTAGTAGACAAAAAATAAGTATGGGCATTATGCTCTCCAAGGTAAGTGAAGCCATCTATTTCATTAGGGCAATTCGTTATTTGTGCATTTGTGTATACACCCTGGAAAAGGATAAAGAGTGTAACTAAAAAATAATTGATCGTTTTCATAATTCTATTATATTCTGATTTGTAATCATTTTATAGACACAAAATTATTAGAATATTTTGTTATGTACAGTAACATTTTATGTAACCACCCAATCAAAAACAAAATTTTCACAAACACGAACTAACTGATTTTCAAGCAATAATGACAAAATTCTCCCAATAAAAATAGAAAGATATAAAAACAAGAAAAAGGTAGACGATTGTGTAAACGTCTACCTCTGATAGTTAAATGTACTTTTTTAATTCATACAGAATATATTAAATGTCTATTAAAAATCTACTCAGAAATGGACTTAATGCCCATTTCTGAGAGATGAACTTGTTAACTAATTAATAATTTATCAACAAGTGTTAATCAAAAATTTTATTCGCAATCGTCTTCTAGTTGTTCAAGTTCTTCTTCAGAATTTACTGTTTGAGTCGTACCATCGTCGAATGTAACAGTAACAGGATAAACTAAACTTGGCTCATCAACATCTTCGTTATCGCCATTTTCTTCCTCCCACTGATCAAAGAATAGATCAAGTTCTTCTTCCGTATTAAATGTTTGAGTTGTACCATCTGCTAGCATAAGATCAAGTGGAAAATTGATTTCAAAGCAATCCTCTTCATCTTCACCTTCGTCATCTTCATCATCGTGTCCATCGCAATCTTCATCACAATTATCAAATGCTTCTTCTAATGCCTCTTCAGAATCTATTTCTTCTACTGTTCCATCTTCCCAAGTAATGCCAACAGGGAAAGCTAGTGTTGGTTCGTTTTCACTATCAGGGTTTTGTTCTTCCCAAGTATCATAGATCGTTTCTAAGTCTTCTTCTGAGTTGGCTGTTTGGCTAGTTCCATCAGCAAAAACGACTGTTACTGGATAATTGAAATCAAAGCATATACGGTATTCATCTTCGTCTTCGTCATCATCATCTTCATCATCATATCCACATTCTTCTAGTAATCGGTCAAGATCTTCTTCAGAAGTAATAGACTGTACAGTTCCATCAGCCAGTGTTACATCAAAAGGGTATTGAAAATCAGGATCATCCATGTCTTCCCCGTCTTCGTCCTCATCTTCTCCATCTTCGTCGTCTTCGTACATTTCCCAAATAGCTTCTAAATCAGCATCGCTATTTACCGTTTGAGTTGAACCGTCAGGAAAAACAATATCTATTGGATAATTTAGAGTAAAACATTCTCCGTCAAGATTACCGTCGCCGCCTCCATTATTTAAAACATTTGTAATAGGGCTACTTGTTTCATTCGTTTCATTTTCAGGCATTAAATCGTCCATATCTTTATTGCAAGAAGATAAAAGGATAGCAAAAACAAAAACAGTTAATAAGCTTTTCAAAACATTTGTAATAGACATAATTTATTTTTTTTAAACGTTATAAGAATATGTTTTATACTCTTAAAACAAGGGAGCTATATTTTACCCTACCAGTTTTTTATTTTTTTTCAAAAAAACTTATAATCAGTTGAAAATCAATCGAAAAAACTACCAATATATTCGGAAAAGAAATTGAGGAGTAATACGGAGTAGAGCTCTGTCTATGGCAAAAATTTCTGGTCCTTCGCTTTCTTCTTCAATTTCACCAAGAAAATAATGTCGAGCAAAAATGTTTTCTCTATTGAAAAGATTGAGCAAAGAGATATTTATTTCGGCATTTAACTTGTCTTTAGCAATCGTTGTTAGATAAGAAATACCGACATCTAAGCGATGATAATCTTTAAGGCGAAGGTTATTAATTTTTTCGAAATTAAGTTCATAAAACAATTCGTCGTCATCATCAAAATATGAATATATACCGTCTGGAGTCGAAAATGGCAAGCCACTTCTGTATTGATAAGTGACTGTAGCAGTCCATTTTCCTTTTACCCATTGATTCACTAGACTAAAATTATGACGATGATCTTGGTTTGAGGGAAAAGCCTCATTAAACAAAGTAGGGAAAGAATAAATATTTTCACTTAAGGAATAGTTCACCCAGCAGTTATAGTTTTTCCAGTTTTTCTTGAGTAAAAGGTCAAGACCAATGCTAGTAGAATTCCCTTCATCATTATCTTCAGCAGTATTAGTCAATTGAGTTGTCAAAGCAGGTAAGCCCTTTACTTTATTTTGATAAACTTCGACATCGAACAACCAAGCTTTATGACTAATAATAAAACCTGTTGAAAGTTTCAATGCATTTAAAACGGATGTATCGAATATATCGTTGAGCACCCAAATTTTGTTATTGATAACCAAACCATTTTCTTCAAAGGTATTGACTTGGCTGATGTATTGGTAAAGCCGACCTGCTGAAGCTTTAAATTTCAGATAAGGCTTGGCAAGATATTGCACATTGAGTCTCGGCGATGAGGTCCATTCTTCCGTCTCCAAGTAATATGTATTTCGTAGACCAGCATTCAAGGATAATTTTTTGTTTTGCCAATTTATAGCACCATGGATATTGTGGAAATTTCCATCAACAATTTCCGATTCGGAAAAATCTTCTTCAAATCTTGAGCGATCTTCAATATTATAATTGACCGTTTTTTGATCATAGGTATAACCGATATCTATTGTTAGACCTGTATTATTTGACCATCTATTTGATAAGCCTATCTGACGATCCTTAATATCGTTATAAATAGAAGTATTGGAGAAATCGTCCTCATCATCTTCATTACTAAAATCAGATATATTTTCGTTACTATAAAAAGAACGAATAAAAAATGCTCTTGTAGAAAACTGTTTGTTCCATTGCTGTTGTATTTCACTACTAAAGGCTTCAGTATTAAAGGTCAAATTTTCATTGGTAGAAATATTATCTTCCAATAATAAGGCTGTATAATCAAATCGATTAAAACTTTTAAAATAGGAGGCTTTGAGTAATAAAGATTCTGATGGTTTTCCAAGCACTTTTACATTATAGTCATAATATTCGATTTCTTCTTCAGACTCCGCTTCTTCTCGTTCGCCATCATCTTCGTTCCCTTCTTCAATTGCAGTAGGTTGAAAAATTTTATCCGAATAACTAATTAAGGTAGGACTTTCAAAAAGACCAGCTATTGTATGTCGACCAGAAAACAACACAGACAACTTATCTTGAATAACTGGAATATCTAAATAGCCATGTGCTTCTGTAAAGGTCGAACCAAAACTACCTTCAACAGATTTAGACACTTCATCACTTAAAGAAATATCAACAATACCACCTATTCTGTTATCGTATTTGGGATCAAAAACACCTTTATAAATATTAATTTTTTTTACGGTAAAAGGATTAACCGATGAGATCATCCCAAACATATGACCTGGATCGTATAGGGTTGCATTTTCCCAAAGCAACAAATTGTGATCGGGGCTTGCCCCTCTTATACTCAAACTGGTAGCGCTTTCGTCAATACTCGAAATACCAGGAAGCAACTGAATATTTTTAAACACATCTCGTTCATTGATTCTATAATCTTTACAGACCTTACTGTAATCCATACCAATAGAACTATAGTTTTCTCCTTCCGTAATTCCTCTTACGATATAGTCGATAATCGTAATTTCGCCATCAAAAAGAGCTAGATTTTCTTCCAAAATAAACGTAGGACAATTCTTTTTCTGCCATTGGTCAAAGCGTATCATTTTTGGATGATAACCTATATAGCTGATATTAATGCGTTGGTTTTTGTGTGCAGAAATAGTAAACTCAAAGTAACCATTCTCATTTGTAGAAGTACCAATAGACGTTCCTTCTGCGCTTACATTTGCATAAGGGAGAGGAGCTTGATCTAGCTTGCTTTTTATGTATCCACAAAGTTGAAGCGTATCTGGTGGAGGAAGTATAACAAGTATGCGTTCATTAGTATGTTCAAACTCAAAAGGCGAATCGTAAAATAATTGCTCAACAGCTTTATCAATATCTGTTAGATTGAGTTTTCCACTAAACCTATATTCTGCTAAACGTTTGGTATCATAATTAAAAGTACGATTGGTCTTTTGCTCAATATCTTTTAGAATAACATCAAGAGATTCATCGGTATAGGCTAATTGTTGTGTGAAGGATTCACAACAAAAACAAAAAAAAATAATCAAAAAGAATAAACTTCTAAGTACCATTGATTGGTATTATTCTGTGATGGTAACACTTTTTTTATCGTCACTTATTTTATACGTCAAGCCCATTGGTTTGCAAATCTGTTCAACTGCATTCAGAATTGATTGGTGTCCGAATGAACCAGAAAAGCTTCTCGAAAAAACGGGTGCAGTTACTTTTATATTGTATTGTCGTTCTAATTCTTGCAAAACAGAATTTAAATCTTCGGCATGAAACATCGAAACATCACTTGTCCAAAGTGCTTGAGTATGTCCAAATTCTTGTCGTTCTTGCATTCTACCATTTACGACATTGACAGCTTGTCCTTTTGTCAAAATAGTTTCATTACCTCCACTATTGACTTTCACTTTTCCGCTGTAGCATTCTACATAAAGGTTGTCGCCCCAAGCTCGTACATTGAAAGAAGTACCCAACACTTCTACTGTTCCATTTTTTGTAATTACAGAAAATGGTGCTCCTTTCTCGACATCAAATACAGCTTCACCAGTAAGCTTGATCGTTCTAAACTTTTCGTACTCAATACTAGAGCCTGCATTCAATAAAACAGTTGATCGATCCGCTAGTACATGTGCTTTTGTTTCCCCATTAGGTGTGGCAATCATTGTTTCTGACGATCTTAAAAAGATAAATGCACCAATTAAGAAAAGTATACTGGCTGCTATGCCTAAAATACGAGTATAGTTAATTGACCTTACTTTTGCCTCTGTTTTTGGTTCAGCAGTTTTAGCTTGTGAAGCATTTCTTGATCGCTTCAACTGCTCAAATCCTTTCGCTTTATTATATGTTGGCAAAGTAAAGTTATCAGCCACATCGATAATCGACTGTAGCTCTTCCCACTCACCAGAGGCTTTTAGTGCCTGTATTTCCTCAGGGCTTAAGTCTCCAGATATCCATCTACCATATAGATTTTCTTTGTTTGACATAATAAAAAATTAAAGGTGTATAGAAATTGCATAAATAATTTTTTGGTTCTTCTATCAAGTTGTTAAAAAACTTCTACTACTAAAACAGACTAACCCAACTTTACCCTACACCTTTTTGTGAATTTTTCTTAATTCTTGTAAAGCCTTATGCATACGTTTTTCGACTGCTTTGACACTAAGCCCCAATTCTTCCGCTATTTCACGGTACTTTTTCTTATCAATTCTATTCATCAGAAAGACAATACGCTGATCTTCTGGAAGGCTGCTAATGGCACCTTCTAATCGTTTTTTAAATTCCTCTTGTTCTAGTAAATATTCCGGAGATTGGTGGTCAGTATCGGTATTGGGTGATGCCGCTTGAAATTTTAGCACCACTTTTTTATGCTCCATTTTATTTAAAAACAAATTATTGGCAATCGTAAATAGATAAGATTTTGCCTTTTCTAGCGTTACTTTGCTACAATTTTCCCAGAGTTTACCAAAAGCATCTTGCACTAAATCTTCTGCAAGTGCTAGATTTCCAGACTTATAATAAAGAAAATTGCGGAGCTGTTCTGAACGCTCATTAAATACCGTTTCAAAGACTTTTTCTTCGCAGATGTTTTCAGGAATCAATTTCTTACTTTTTAGGTGTTCTAACTTTGAAAGACCAAGTAACATAAATATAGGAAACGATATCGCCACTTTCATCTCTACCTGTTGCAGTGGCCTTTACCTCTTGACCTTCGCCTGTATCGATCGCTCGTTGAACCGTATCAATGATAGCTTGACCATCTTCGCAGGTAAAGGTAGTCAATGTTGAAGCCTTTTTCACAAACTTAGCCTGAAAATCGGTTACTAACATTGAAATAGATCCTCTTTCTTCTAGAGCGATTTTGCAAAGTGCACCTGTACAAAATTCTCCAGCACCACTCTGAGCTGCAAAGTATATCGACTTAAATGGATTTTGTGTTCTACGTTTGTAAGGAATAGTTACTACAGATTTGTATGGCGTAAGTGATTTCACTTTGATTCCCCAATAAAGTGCAGTAGGCAACTTTGCCCAAAAGTATAAATTCAATTTCCAAGATTTCGCTTGACTGATAAACTTTTTCACTCCTACCGCTTCAGGATTAAAGGTGTTTTTGTTTCTTACACTTGCTTCCATTAGTTGTTATTTTTTATTTCTTCTCGCAATTGTGCGGTTGTTTTTCTAGAACCATCATGACTCCACCCTGGAGGACCAAAAACATATTGTAAAAAATGCCTTGGCGACTTAATGATATCTTGACCAATATTCCACCATTCGATAAAGGCAATTTTCACTGGATTATGCGTATTTATATTCGTTACTAAGCCATAAGTAGGTTTTCGTTTTTCTTCAGCAAAGGTACCAAACATCCGATCCCAAATAATTAAAATACCTGCATGATTCTTATCTAAATACTCAATATCAGAGGAATGGTGTACTCGATGATGAGATGGTGTGTTAAAAATATATTCAATTGGCTTCGGTAGTTTATCAATGACTTCGGTATGTATCCAAAATTGATAAATTAGACTTATTGACTGTTGCATAGCAACCATAATAGGTGGAAAGCCTAAAAGAGGTAGCCAGAGCCAAAAAACAAAGGTACCTGATACTTGTCCCGTCCATGTTTGTCGCAATGCAGTTGATAAATTATACTTTTCAGAAGAATGATGTACGACGTGAGATGCCCAAAAATAACGACTAGAATGGCTTACTCGATGAAACCAATAATAGGTAAAATCTTCGGCAAAGAAAATCAATACCCAAGCCCACCAAGCAAATCCTATTTCAAAAAAATGGAATTGATAGATAAAAGTATAAACGCCAAAGGCAAACAATTTGGTCAATAAACCTGAGAAAAAGTTACCAACTCCCATCGTAAGACTACTAATAGTGTCTTTCGTTTCATACAAATCTTTTTTGTCCCAAGCGGCAAATAAGGCCTCTAGAATAACTAGAAGTAAAAAGAAGGGAACAGCATAACTCAGTAGATTTGGCATAATTGAAAGCTTGAAAAGGTATACTATTGTAAAAATAAGTCTTTTTAAGGATGATAGCGAATTTTCGTTTTAAAAAAACATTCTTAGTAATGGGTGAATAATAAGTTCCCGATTTGGAGA
>JAHDIP010000048.1 GCA_020630735.1 Saprospiraceae bacterium
TCTCCAAATCGGGAACTTATTATTCACCCATTACTTAATTAATCTACTGTTCTAATTCCTGTTTTTCTTCTGTTGCCTCTCCTTCTAGTTTTTCATCTTTTGTTTGTAGCTCTTTAGGTACTTTATCAAATTTCATTCGAGCGATACGTCGTATTCCAAAAATTAATGCTGCTATTAGACCTCCCCATCCTACAACTAAAACAGCTACTGCTAAAGCTCCATATCCATTACAAGATAAATTACAAGAGATATATGCAATAAGAACGCCTAGAGCCAATACTCCCAAAATCAGGAATAGACCGAGTAAAAATTTAGCAACGCTTATACTTAATGAATTTTCTTTTTTCAGTATTTGTCTCAACTTTTTAAGCTCTTTTTTCAATTTTCTTTTTCCTTCTTTAAATTGTTGTTTCCAATTTTCTCTGGGCTTTTCGTTGATCTTTTTGTCTACGTCTTGCAAGACAATAAAAGAAGCCTTTGCTTCAATATTATCTATAGGAGCTGGCATTAATTGTTGTTGAAAAAAGCAAAGCAACAATAAAAACTCTCCTAAAAGTAGTAAACCATCAAATCGCTTTTGCTTTTTATAACTATAGCTATACCATCCTTTTTTATATTCTTTGATCGGGTAAAAGGCAAAAACAAAACTAACGATCAAAATAGCTAGTAGAACTACTGAAGAAGGAATATAATAATCGCATACAAACAATAGACTTGCAAATAAAAAAGTTATAAAGGCAACTAATACTTTTGCAATAGCAATGAATGCCCATGTTTTTTTTCGGTTGGCTTTCGCCCAATGAGAGAGTGATTTCATTTTTTATATTTTTTATGGTGTATCAAGAAAAATTCATTTGGTAAAAATCAGTTCGCAAAATTTTAACACATTATCTAAGATTACAGGAGTATTTCGTCTATAAACCAATGCCTAAGTTTATTCCAAACCACGGACAATGGATATTGTTATAATCTCTTGATAGTCGAACTCTATCCATAGGATATAGTGCAAAAATTCTGAAATTAATTCCTTGAGACTTTAAAAGAACCATTCTATAACCTAGGATAGGGTATAATAAATAATCTTGAACATTACTCTTAAGTAGCATAGTGCCCCCTAGACCAAATTCAAAAAAATGGTCCCCTTTTCCTATGTTTGCGGTAAGATGAATTGGTATAGTAGGGAAAGTAGTAGGTTGACTAAAGGTGTCACCCAATAAATTTAATCTTTTATTGAACCCAATACCTATTTTTGCTGTACCGAAAAGAGTAGGATCAACCCAAAAAAGTCTTTCGTAATTGATTGATAAAGTAGAAATGTCGCCTAGTAAATTTAGACTGATTATGTTGGATGGTCTCTTATCTGTTTTTTCAATATTATCTTGAGCAAATAAAAATGTTGCTGTAATGCTTAGTGCGAGTGATAAAAGTATCTTTTTCATATTGTGCTTATATTTAAAATCTAATGACTTGTTAATATTTTCTTTGTCACTCCTATACACAATAAAAATAAGATGGGTTAAAGCTACAAAACATTTTGTAAACGTCTCTCACCTATTTAGGTGATTTTCGAATAATAGGTACTATTTAATTTTTTCTTGTATGCATTTTCTTGTAATTTGGATATATGAAGCTGTCAAAACATCGATTATCTTGCTACCTAATTTATTGTTTTTGGAGCATGTTACTACTCCCCAAGCAAGCCTTAGCGACTATTGATACAATCCAAATTGGCGATTCTTTTAGCCAAAATATTTTACTTAAAAAAAATTTAGAATACCATCATACCAAAGACAAAATAGATACTATAAAATGTCTATCTAGCTTAGAAAGAATAGATACTTTAGAAAAAATAAATATCTTAGAAAGCATTCCATTCAAACCACTAAATGAAAATTTATATTTTGGGCTGACAGATAAATCTTTCTGGGGACGATTCGTCATACAAAATAAAGGAGAAAAAACACAAGAGCTTGCACTCGAAATTACCAATCCAAATTTTACGAATGTCTTCCTATACCAAAAAAATAAAGATAAATTAGAAATTGAGTGTTTAGGAACTGCATTAAAATTTGATGATCGCTGGCATCGAAATATTATTTTTAATATAACACTAAAGCCCAATCAAGTTAAAGAGTGTTTTCTCCATATTAGACCGTCTAAATATCCTTCCAATTTTGACTTATACCTTTCTACCAAATCGTATAAGAAAGAAATTATTAAAAGCGAGAACGGCATTATCCTAATATTCTTGGGGCTATGTTTTACCTTCTTGGCTTTACTTACTTTTGCACTATATATCATTCGACTCCGTTACTTTTGGTATTACATTCTTTATGTTTTATTTGGTGTGTTGTTTATCCTTACCGACCAAGGATTTAGCTTTCAATACTTATGGCCCAATCATCCTTTATTCCAACAAATTGCAATTAGCCTAATCCCCAATCTTTACCTCATTACAGGAATTATTTTTGTCCAGTATTTTTTTAATACCAAGCAGTCGTATACCCTAATACATGATTTTTTCCAGCGATTAATTTATATGGTCATCCTTTTTATTCCGATTAATATTTTGATGCTTTTCATTCAAGATATTAAGATCACAAGATTGATTACCTTTTTTCATTACTTTATTTATGTGCTGACTTGTTTGTTTTTGTTTTATTTATTTTTTCTTTCCTTAAAACGAAAGCACGATATTTTTCCTGGTTTATTTTTACTAGCTTTTTCCTTGCATGGCTTAAGTATCATCGCAGTTATTCTTCAATACATTGATCTTCTACCGAATCGACTTTTCCCTTCAATAGCCAAAGACATTCCGCCTATAGCGACTTATATAGATGACTTTCCGATGATGATCGGTATGTTAATCGAAATTGCAATTATTATTTATTTGCTAGCACGTCGTTTTAGATTTTTTTATAAAGCTCGTTTTGCTACTCTTCGAAAAGTAGCAACTCAAAAACAACAAACGATGTATGATTTAGCAGATGGTATTGAAATGGAACGCCAACGAATTGGTGAAGATTTACACGATCAAATTGCCACCCCTCTTGCCGCTATGAAAATGCAACTCCAAAGTTTTGAGTCACCACAAAACAAAAATCGCACCTCTAAACAAAAACACCTTATAGCTTTAGTAGATCGTTTAAATGTAGATGTCAGAAATATTATTAAAGACAATAATACTTTTGCGGTTATACAGCAGGAAGGATATATACCTGCAATCAAACAGCTGATGCTTCGAACTAAAAGTATGGCTCCTCAAATAAGGATAAAACCACTGTTTAATAATTTTCCATTTGAGCAAACAACCGAAATTTCACAAATTTCAATCTATAGAATTGTTCAAGAATTGCTGAATAACATTGTCAAACATTCGGAAGCAACAGAAGTAATTATACAATTTACCAAGCAAAAAGAAGGCTTACTTTTCAGTATACACGACAACGGAAAAGGCTATGATATTGATAGCGTAAAAAAAGGAGTAGGACTAAATTCTATTCAACGACGAATAGACGCACTTAGCGGAAAACAAACGATTGAATCAAATCAAAATAATGGTACCTTTGTTAGTATCGAAATACCTAACGATTCTCTTTTTGAAGAATCAACAGATCAGATATGACCATTATCTCGAAGCCAAGCAATAAGCTCTGCGACATTATGAATATCCAATTTGGAGTAAATATTTTTGATGTGTGAACTCACTGTATTTTCAGAAATAAACAGCGCTGCGGCAATATCTTTTCGTGTAAATCCTTTTGCTAATAAAATAGCTATTTCTAATTCTCGTTCCGTCAGTATTGGTGGTTTTTCTATTCCCTCGTTTTCTAAAAGTATCTTTTCTACTTCTGGTGATTTGTATACCATACCTTTAGCCACTTCTCTTATTCCTCTGGTATAATATTCTCTATCTTCTCCCTTTAGCACATAGCCTTTCACTCCTAGTGCTAAGGTTTCTTTTATCACATGAGCAGATTCTTCGATTGTAAAAAACAAAATGATAAAATCTGGATTGATCGCTAGTAAATGTTTGGATGTTTCTAATCCTGACGGACCTCCTTTTAGAACATGATCCATAACAACAACATCGGGCTTAGTTGTTAATATTCGGGCTATCGCTTCTTCGCTCGATTTAGCCGAACCAATCACTTTTATTCCACTCTCATTATCAAGGTTTAAGCTTAAGCCATCTATTATAGCATCATGATCATCTACGATAAATACTTTTAGGGTTTTATTCACTTTTTCTTCTTTGATTAGAGAATGTAATTTCAGACTAATTTTGTCAAAATCTTAACTAGATCTTTTTTAATATCGAATACAGTAATCTTAAGTTTTTTTGCAATTTCCCCTATTGAATTACCTTGCTTTGTTAACAATATTATATCAAATTCTCTTTTTGTAAAAAGAGAAGGATCTGGTTTTCTTTGAGGATCATCTAAATAGAAGCTCAAAAGCTCCCATTCCATATAACCATCTCCTCTATATAATTGGATAATCTCTTTAAGTTGATTTACAACTCTGGAGTAAGGTGGGTAATCAAATAATAAAGATCGAATAACATCTATACTTTTAGCGTCTGAAAAACTTTTCTGTAAAAACCCTATCTCCCCATAAACTTCTTGAGTATTAATTTCTTCTACTATTTCAGATGAAAAAATAATGTTGCATTTTCTAGTTATACTTTTCCATCCTCCAGTGTTAAAATAAGAATCATTCAGACCATCATAATCGACCAAAAGAGCATCCTTATTTAACTTTTTATACTTGAGTGCATACATTGATCGAAGATTTTCAGCAGCACCTTTATAAATAAGATCATTGGTAAGAAGAAAAGCACTAGCATAACGATTAATGAAGTGCTCATCTCTACTCAAAATATACACATCAACAGAATTCCCTACATGATCTATCAATATTCCTTCTCCATCTATACTTCGCCTTTGTGCCTGCACATCTAAAATAAATTCTTCTTTTTGAAACTCTTGATAACTATCTAAATTCAGATTCTTAGTATTCATACAGCTATATTGGTTAAAAAATCGCACAGTATGCTTTTGCTAAAACTTAATTCTGCAAAAGAACATTAATACAATAAATATAACTACAAACTAACACATAACGAAGAATTTTCTTTTATTTAACAATAAATATACTAAAAAAAGAAGCCGGATTTAAAGCTCGAATTTTCCCTGATACGCTATCGCTTGCTCAATGTGCGCTAAGTGATGATTGGAGTGCCAAGCATAAACACCAATTGTTTCGTCCAAATAAAATTGCTTGCCGTGTTCGGGATGAACAAAGCCTTTTTTCAAGTCTTCAGACTGTAAGGATTTGAGTAAATATGTCCATCTAGCGTGCAGTCCTTTTAGGATACTAAGAGAAGTCGAAATAGGTAAGTCAAGCGTATCAGGCAATTCTGCCCAACGATTTTCGAAGTATGGTTTTATGGTTGGATTATCTTCTGTCAAACTTAATTTGAAGCGAATGATACTATTGATATGGCTATCTGCACAATGATGAACAACTTGTTGAATCGTCCAACCTTCTGGTCGATATGGCCATAATAATTGTTCAGCCGTTAAGTCCTTCACTAAAGCAATTAAGCGAGTAGGAAAAGCTTCGATATCTGAAATCCATTGTTCAATATGAGCGGCTTCTATTTGAGTTGGTTTTTCAAATTCACCAATAGGGTACTTGAGTTGTTCTACTGTTTTCATCTTTTATGTTTTAGTAATAAATCGCTTAAAACGAAAAAATGCTAACCATAGTAAAACTACAACTAGCATTTTGAAATTATGTTGAATGATTGATCATAAGCATCTTACTCAGCGATCAACATAAATTTATTTTTCTTGCCATTTTCTACCATTACATAATGGTCATGCAATAAGGCATCTGCACCAATCGTTGTTTCGTGGCTACCTATTTTATCCTTATTTACCGAAATCGCATTACCTTTTATTGCTCTACGAGCATCTCCTTTTGAAGATAAGATAGTTGTTTGTTCAGCTAATAAATCAACGATATTGACACCCGCTTCTAATTCCTTTTTTGCAATTTTAAAACTTGGAATTTCATTCGCCACAATAGCTAAATCTTTAGAATCTAAATTCATCAAAGTTTCTTTAGATGCTTTTTTAAACAACAAGCTAGAGACTTTTAGTACAGAATCGAAATCTTCTTGCGAGTGTACTCGAATCGTTAATTCCTCTGCCAAAGCTTCTTTTAAGGCTTTAGGATTATCAACATGCTCTGCTTCTAAAGCCTCAACTTCTTCTTTCGATTTTAAAGTAAAGTATCGGATAAATTTAGGAATATCTTTATCATCTGCATTGATCCAAAATTGGTAAAACTTGTATGGAGAAGTCATATTAGGATCTAGCCAAATATTTCCTTCTTCAGACTTTCCGAATTTTTTACCATCTGCTTTCGTCAACAAAGGTGTTGTAATCGCAAATGCTTTTCCAGATAAATTCTTACGAATAAACTCTGTACCTGAAGTGATGTTTCCCCACTGATCAGAGCCACCCATTTGCACTTTGCAATTGTACTCCTTGTACAAGCATTGGTAATCGTATGCTTGCAATAATTGGTAACTAAACTCCGTAAAGGATAAACCAGTTTCTACCCGTTTCTTTACCGACTCTTTCGACGTCATGTAATTAATGGTAAGTGTTTTTCCGACATTCCTCAAAAAATCGAGGACATTCATTTCTTTGTAAAAATCAAGATTGTTGACCACGATAGCTTTATTATCGCCATTCTTGAAATCTAAAAATTTACGGGCTTGTTTTTCCTGAAACTTTAGATTGGAGTCTAACTCTACAAATGATTTTAATTCCCGTTCCTTGTCTTTTCCAGAAGGATCACCAATACGCCCTGTAGCTCCCCCCATCAAAACAATTGGTTGATGTCCTGACAATTGAAATAATTTCAGGAGCATTAGCTGAACATAATTACCGATAGTCATAGAAGGAGCTGTTGGATCGAAACCGATATAACCAGTAGCCATACCTTTTTCTAATTCTTCTTCTACTTCGGGTGTCATATCAAATAACATTCCTCGCCAGCGTAATTCTTCTAGAAAATTCATATTGTGTATTTTATGAGTCGTTTAAAAAGCATGCAAATTTATCATTTTTTGCTTAAAGTATAGAAAATAAAGACGGAAGTTTGTTAACAACAATCATCCCAAACGGAAATAAGCCATCCACTAAAACCGTTGTAATTAAATCCATAATTAATTCAATCAGAATAATGCTAGAAAAGTTCCAATTATATACTATTTTGCGGTGCAGATGAATTTAGAATATTTTATTGCCAGAAAAGTTGCCCGATCAGGTCAAAAATCATTTTCCCGCCTGATTATACGCATAGCTATCGTTGCGATTGCTTTGAGTGTTACGGTCATGATCGTAGCAACTTCACTCATTCGTGGTTTTAAATCCGAAATTAGCAGTAAAATATTTGGTTTTTGGGGACACATCCACATTACAGATACCAATGTCAACCGCTCTTTAGAAGCCATCCCAGTAAAGCGGGATCAAACCTTTTACAAAGAAATTCCGAAAATCAAAAGTGTTCAATATCCAGAACGTCGGCGCATTTTAGGCTGGCAAATAGATGACGAACCAGTGCGAATGGAAACAAAGGGCGGAGTGAATCATATCCAATCCTTTGCGCTTCAGCCTGGTATTATCAAAACTAAAAATGAACTGGAAGGCATTATTCTGAAAGGAATCAGTACCGATTATGATGTCAAGAGATTAGACCAATATCTGGAAGAAGGTAGCTATATCAACACCGCTGACACTATTATGTCTCGAGATATTATTATATCAAGACAAACAGCAAATCGACTAAATTTGAAACTCGATGATCAATTTAGAATACATTTCGTTATTGAAGGCAAGCAACTAAAGCGACGGTTTAAAATCAAGGGTATTTACAAAACTGGCCTTGAAGAATATGATAAAAAATTTGCACTGATCGACATCAGAGTCATTCAGCAACTACTAGGATGGGAAGAAAATGAAGTCAGTGGTTTCGAAGTGTTTATTGATAATATAGACGAACTCGATCCGATCAACGAATATATTTATGTAGAAGAACTGCCTAATAATTTATTTTCTCAAACGATCCGAACCAAACATCCAAGTATATTCGAGTGGCTAGAGCTGCAAGATATTAATGAACTCGTTATTTTGATTTTAATGATTGTTGTTGCTATCATCAACATGGTTACTGCACTCATGATTTTGATTTTGGAACGTACAAATATGATTGGTATCTTAAAAGCCTTGGGGCAAACCAATTGGAATGTGCGAAAAATATTTTTGTACCATGCTGCTTATATCATAGGTATTGGTTTACTTTGGGGAAATATCATAGGAATCGGTTTATGCTTTTTACAACGCACTTTCGAAATTGTGAAACTCTCCGAAGCAGATTATTACCTTTCTGTTGCTCCAATACAATTGCATTTCGGAACAATTCTACTAATCAATATTGGCACCTTAGCCATTACCATATTATTCCTCATCATTCCATCTTATTTAGTTACAAGTATTAGCCCTGTCAAAGCAATTCGTTTTAAGTAATTTGGAAGTAAACCCAATATCCAATGGAGCTTAGTCATATTCTCTATCACCTAGGAGAAGATCGAAAGAAGTATTACAATGCTGTCTGCCCTCCTATTATCCAAAGTAGTAATTTCGTTTTTGATGACCTTAATAGCTTCCGTGAAGCTATTGGAGATGAATCGAAACATACGATTTATACCAGAGGAAATAATCCAACAGTTACTATTCTTCGCAAAAAATTAGCTGCTTTAGAAAAGTCAGAAGATGCCCTTGTAATGGGAAGTGGTAGTGCTGCTATAGCTGCCGCAGTTGTAAGTAATGTAAAAGCTGGTGACCATATCGTGTGTATACAATCACCTTACAGTTGGACCTATAAACTGCTGACTAATATTCTTACTCGATTTGGAGTAAGCCATACCTTTGTAGATGGCACCAAGCTAGAAGCAATCGAGGAAGCTATACAACCAAATACCACTCTACTTTATTTGGAGTCACCCAATTCACTGACTTTTGAGTTGCAAGATTTGACAGCTTGTGCCGAATTGGCAAAAAAAAATGGACTTATTACGATAATTGATAATAGCTATGCTTCTCCCATTTTCCAACAACCCATTACACATGGTATTGATATTGTCATTCACTCTGGCACCAAATATCTGAACGGACATAGTGATGTAGTAGTAGGTATAATTTGTAGTAGCAAAAAATTAATAAAAAAAATATTTGACGATAGTTATATGACGTTGGGCGCCATAATAAGCCCATCTGATGCCGCTTTGGTACTTAGAGGGCTCCGTACTTTAGAGTTAAGAATGCAACGCTCTTTCAAAAGTTGCGAAAAAATTGTATCTTACTTATCCAATCACCTAAAAGTAGAGCAAATATATTATCCTTTTTTGCCTACATTTCCTCAATATAACCTTGCGAAGAAGCAAATGAATGGAACTGGTGGACTTTTCTCCATCCAAGTAAAAGCTGATCATATCACTCAAGTAGAAGATTTTTTTCATCGCTTAGAACGATTTTTATTAGCAGTATCTTGGGGTGGTCACGAATCCTTAGTACTTCCTATTTGTGGTTTGTACAATATCAAAGGAAAAGAAAACCCATCACTACCATGGAACCTTCTACGCTTTTATATCGGTCTAGAAGACCCTGACTGGCTAATTGAAGACTTAGACAATGCTTTCAAAGCATTACCCTAAAATACTAAACTATATTTGAGCACTTGAAATGTATAAAATCATTGGCTAATGATTTATAGGGATGATATTATTGTACCTAACTAAAAGGTCGATAAAAAACAGAAGGCGGCGTATTTAAACATAAATGTTTTCACATTATTTACATAATGTTATTCACTTATGTACTATTTAAATTATTGATCATAATAAACGTAATGAGTAAGCTTTGCGTCTTTCCTTTCCTTTGAAAGGATTTAATCTCAATTAATAAATAGCTACGCCGACCTTCTTCTCTACACCAATACTTCTTTATACATTGGACGATTCCAATGTCAATTTCTTTTTACACTGTTCGTTGTTTAATTTTTTTTGCTCGATTTTTAAAAGAGGCAATGTAAAACAAAAACTAGATCCTTGGTTAGAACCTTTCGATTCTATCCATATTTTTCCTTCGTGATTATCTACAATTTTTTTGCAAATGGCTAAGCCCAAGCCTGTACCTTTGATACCCATTGAGCTATTTACGCGCTCGAAAGAATCAAAAATCGTATCGTGGAATTCTTTATTAATGCCTATGCCATTATCTGTCACTCTAAATTCAAATTGATTTGATTTTTTAGTACAAGTTATATTTATCTTAGGATTTTTATTTGTCCGATATTTTATAGCATTATCAATTAAATTTTGAAATAAGCGGCTCAACTGTCGTTTATCAGCAACAACAGTAGGTAATTTCTTAAATGTAATTTCAGCTTTATTTTTATAAATAGAATGCCCCATCGTACGCATTACAGTATCCAATACTTCATTCACTTTCACTTCTTCAATCACTGTAGTTTTAGATCGTACACTCGAAAAAGCTAAAACCTCATCAATCATACCTGCCATTCGATTAGCACTTGTCGAAATAAAAGAAATAAATTCTTTTCCGTTTTCATCTAACTGATCTTTGTAACGAGATTCCAACATACTGCTATAACTAGAAATAGTACGTAAGGGTTCTTTCATATCGTGCGATGACATAATAAAAGCAAACTGATCTATATCTGTTTTATCTGATTCAAACTTTTGAATTTTACGTTCTAATTCTTTGATATAATCTTCGTTTGCCAACGTCAATACCCGACGTTCAGTTATATCTCTAAAGCTCAAAACAATACTATCTATTTTATTTTTCTCTTTACAGATAGCTTGTGCCTTTACTTCAGCCCAAATAAATCCGCCAAATTTTCGTTTTAGACGCACTACTGCTGTAAGTGGAGTATCGGTATGCTCCTTTAGTTTGTTAAGCTTAAGCAGAAAAGAAGCCTTATCTTTTTTGTAAATAAAAGATAAATCATAATAGTTTTTTAAATCTTTTATGGGATGGCCTAAAACGGTTTGTATGGATGGACTGATATAAGTACATTTTTGAGTAGCTGGCGAATAAGAAGCAATTATTTCACTTGTATTTGCTAATAAGGATTCACCAGAAACATTGGATTTTTTTGCTAAACCTTCTGACTCATAAGCCATAGTTGCAATCAAAAAACCAGCGAAAGCAGAGGAAACAATAATAACGATAGAAGAAATAAAACCATAACTTAGAAAGGAGAGTAAAATAATTCCTACAAAGGTCGCCAACACGATAGCGCTATACTTCGGCTGTGCTTTATAAACCTTCGATATCTTATCTCCTATTAAATAGAAGTGAGAATTATTTTTCATGATGGTGTTTAAAAGTTGTTGTTCGTTATTTATCATAAATTCCTTATTGCTCTATTTTTAATACAAAAGACTGCCTTTTCAGTAAATGACTGAAAAGAAATTAAAGACATGATCTAAACGATCATCACTTTTTTGTCAAGCAATTCGGTTTACAAATATTAGTGGGTGGTTTTTTGAATGTAGCCAATTTGAAGGGGGGATTCTGTGCGGCAAACTCGAAATCAAAATGTACATTTTACATTAACAATTTCTTAAGAAAATGAAGCAAATACCCTGCCAAGCAGAGTATAAACAACTAATTATCAAGCCAATATAGCTTTTTTTGTGACAATGTTTTAGCTTAATATCTAAAAAATATTTTATTTATACAAACTTAGCAATAACAAATTTAGTCTAAATTATGTTTATTATTAAACCCATCAATTTGTGACATGTTAAAGTTAGAGATGGATCATTTTACATTTAATACAAATTGGACTATTCTAGTCTATTTGCTAGCTTTTATATTCTTTGTTGGCAGTAATTAAGCCAAAAAATAAAAAAAGAGAGTCAAAAATCTATAAATTTAAAAACTGAAGTATGCATAAAATAGCTTATAAAATCATTTTTGCAATATTACCGCGAATTTGTTCCTTTAGAGGATAAAGGTCATGGTGCTTGGGATGCAACTGTGAATGGAAAAAGCTTGTCGGAGATGTCTTTTGATTTTCTAGTTGAAAGACAAAATTTGAGGGTAGAATAAAAAGCTAAGAGTATCGTACATTAAATATATAAAAAACGAAATAAGTGACCGTGAAATAACAAATTCCAAATGTAGATACATCTAATTCAAGCTTATAAAAATGGAAAATACTTATTTTAACAATCCAAACTAAAAATTATTCCTTTAGATAAATATCTTTGTGGCATAAAACACAACCGAATTTGAGAAAAATACTTATAACACTTTCTATACTACTTACTGCTTCTTTTTCTTGGGGTCAACAAAACACTATTGTTAAGGGAAGAGTGATTGATGCTGAGACCAAAGAAGGACTTCCTTTCGTGAATGTCGCCTTTTTAGGTACTAATATTGGTGGAACGACCGATTACGATGGCTATTATGACATGGAAACCCTTTGGGCTTCTGACTCTCTACAGATTTCGTATATCGGCTACGAATCTCAAACCATAAAAATCAAAATTGGTAAAAAGAATGAGATCAATTTTGAACTCCTTCCTGAAGCACTCAATCTTGAAGCAGTAACGGTCAAAGCAAAAAAAGGACGTTATCGAAAAAAAGATAATCCTGCTGTGGCTCTGATTCGAAATGTTATTAAGAATAAGAAAAATGGTCGAGTCGAAAATGAACCGTATTATACTACTAATAAGTATGAAAAGGTAGAAATGGACATCAACAATATTTCTGAAGAATTCATGAAGCGTAAAGCCTTCAAAAAATTCGAATTCATTTCTGATTATGTAGATACTTCCGAAATTAATGGTAAACCCTTTCTTCCCATTTTCATGCAAGAGCTGTCTTCCAAAATATATTACCAAAAGGCACCCAAGAAGAAAAAAGAATATAGAGAAGGATATAAAATAACAGGACTAGGCAAATATTTGGAAGATGAATCTATTACTGTTGTTTTAGAAAAACTATACGAAGATGTAGACATTCGTCAAAACGATATTAATTTGCTTACGCAAAACTTTGTTAGTCCGCTTTCCATCATCGCCCCCGACTTTTACCGCTTTTATATCATTGATACGATTGAGCATAAAGGTAATCCTGTAATTGATCTAGCTTTCATTCCTAAAAATAAAAGCAACTTAGGATTTAAAGGTAACTTATATGTATCACTAGATTCTAGTTTCCAAGTGCTACATGCTGAAATGGGTATTTTGAAACAAGTAAATCTCAATTTTGTACAAGACCTGTTTATCGAACAAGAGTTTGAGCAAAAAGATGGTCATACTTATATGACGAAAGAACATCTAGTCATAGACTATAATCTTACAAAGAAGGGAATGGGTTTCTTTGGTAAACGAACAGTCTATTACAACGACTATACTTTTGAGCAACCAAAAGATCCAGAAATTTTTAGACCTGCTGAAGATTTGATAATTATAGAAGGCGCAGAAGAACAAAACGATAATTACTGGGAGGATAACCGTCCTATTCAATTGAATAAAAATGAAGAAGGTGTTTACAAAATGATTGATACCTTATTTCAAACTCCTGCGTTCAAACGCATTATGGATGTGATGGCTCTTTTAGTTTCTGGCTATCATGAAGTAGGACCTGTTGATTTTGGGCCCTTTGGTTCTTTTTATAGTTTCAATGATGTTGAAGGTTTTAGGCTTCGATTTGGCGGTCGTACCAATCCCAACTTTTCGAAACGATTTCAGATTGAAGGATATGGTGCTTATGGTTTTGGTGATAAAGAGCCAAAATACTCAGGTAGTCTACTCTACTCCTTTCACGATAACTTTTTGGAATATCCGAAGCATTATATCAAATTTACCTATCAGCATGAAACGAACTTCCCTGGGCAAAGTTTACAATTTGTAAATGAAGACAATTTCTTTTTATCATTCAAACGTGGAGATGCGGATAAAATGATTTTTTACGACACCTATAAGTTCAACTATTTTACAGAGCTAAAAAATCTGACCTTTGATTTTAGTTTTGAAAATAAAAAACAACGACCACTAGGAAGTTTATCGTTCCAATATTTTGATACCGACGACCTCGTAAATGTCGAATCTGTCAAAACATCAGAGTTTGGTTTGAGTATGCGATGGGCACCCAAAGCAGAATATTTCACGACTAAGACACAACGAATAGTTATGTATTCTCAATATCCAGTTTTTGATCTGGACTATAGATATGGTGTCAAAAATTTATTAGGAGGCGAACACGACTATCATTTATTGAAAGTGCATATGTTCAAACGCTTTAGAGTATCTATACTTGGGTTTACTTATTCGGACTTTGAAGCAGGTAAAATTTGGGGAAAAGGTATTCCATATAATCTCATGTTTTTGCCAAGAGCTAACCAAACCTATGCTTATCAGATTTTCTCGTATAATATGATGAACTTTTTAGAATTTGCAAGTGACACCTATGCAAGTGTCAATGTCCGCCATTTTTTCAATGGTTTTTTCTTTAATAGAATCCCGCTATTTAAGCGATTAAAACTGCGAGAAGTTATTACCTTTAAAGCTTTATATGGTAGCATACGTAAAGAAAACGATCCTGAGCAAAACCCAACACTCATACAATTCAACAAAGACGAAGAAGGGCGACCAGTTACCTATAGTTTGAAAAGCCCTTATATGGAAGCAAGTGTAGGTGTATCAAATATCTTCAAGCTAATAAGAGTTGACTTAGTACAACGCCTTACCCATTTAGATCATCCAAACATTCCACAATTGTGGGGTGTTGAAGGCTTAGGTGTTAGAGCGCGCCTAGCTTTTGAATTCTAACCCAAATAAGAACTCAAGTGCAAATCAAAAGTCAAAGACATTTTGATTTGTATTACGAAATAGGATTTTTTAAACAAACATACTAACAAACATGTACTCGTTGAAAGAACAAGGACAGACTTTGGTATATCAGTCCATCAATCCTCTAATAAAATTATTAATCAAGTTTAAGATTACGCCAAACATGATTACTATGTTTGGTTTGCTACTCAATGTTGTAGCAGCAGTCATATTTATCTATGGCGCAGAATATGGTGAACGATCCGATCATACTTATGTAGGTTGGGCAGGAGCAACTATTCTTTTCGCTGGCTTATTCGACATGATTGATGGTCGTTTGGCACGCATGAGTAATATGGCAAATCCTTATGGTGCTTTATTCGATTCGGTAATAGATCGCTATAGCGAAATGATTATGTTTTTTGGTATTTGTTATTATTTTGCCTCACACGATTATTTCCTCAGTTCTATTTTTGCTTTTGTAGCAATGATCGGTTCGATCATGGTCAGCTATACTAGAGCAAGAGCCGAAGGACTTGGGGTAAAATGTGATGTAGGAATTATGCAGCGACCAGAACGAATTTTACTCGTCGGAATTTCAGCTATTCTTTGTGGTCTTTTCTCTGGATTTTTTGGAGGTGATTATCGTATCTATTCAGAGACGCTATCCTATCCAATTTTTGAAACCATTTTTATTTTTGGATTTCCAATTGCCATATTAGCAATAACTGCAAACATTACAGCAATCAGACGATTACTATTTAGCAAAAAGGTATTACTTACAGAAAATTAAAAACTAACTAGATACAAATGACAATCAAAGCAAAAAAGGGAAAATTAGGAGTACTTACTCCTGGCATGGGAGCTGTTGCTACTACATTTATAGCTGGTGTTATCGCCATCCGAAAAGGCTTGGCACAACCGATAGGTTCTCTAACTCAAATGGATACCATTCGATTAGGAAAACGAACAGACAATCGAAATCCGAAAATCAAAGATTTTGTTCCATTAGCTACTTTAGATGAACTTGTCTTTGGTGGTTGGGATATTTTTCCTGACAATGTATACGAAGCAGCAGTTCACGCCAAAGTAATCGAGCGTAAATTGCTCGACGAAATCAAACCAGAACTAGAGGCTATCAAACCAATGAAAGCTGTTTTTGATAAAAACTATGTCAAAAAACTAGAAGGCTCTTATGTAAAGACAGGAAGCAATAAAATGGACTTAGCCAATCAATTGATCGCAGATATTGAGACTTTCAAAAAAGAAAATGACTGCGATCGCTTGGTTATGATATGGTGTGGTTCTACAGAAATCTATATGCCCGAATCAGCTGTTCATCAAACCGTAGAAAGCTTTGAAGAAGGTCTTCGTAATAATGATGAGCATATTCCGCCAAGTATGATCTATGCATATGCTGCCATCAAATCTTCCGTGCCGTATGCCAATGGTGCACCGAATTTATCTTGCGATATTCCTGCATTAGTTCAACTATCTAAACAAACAGGCACACCTATAGTTGGTAAAGATTTCAAAACGGGTCAAACACTGATGAAAACGATTTTAGCACCTGGATTAAAAGCTCGTTCATTAGGAATACAGGGTTGGTTTTCTACCAATATTTTAGGCAATAGAGATGGCGAAGTACTCGATGATCCTGAAAGTTTTAAGACGAAAGAAGTTTCAAAACTTGGTGTACTAGAACAAATTTTAGAACCTGAAAAACATCCTGAATTATACAAAGACCTTTACCATAAAGTTCGTATCAACTACTACCCTCCTCGGGGGGATAATAAGGAAGGCTGGGACAATATTGACATAAGAGGGTGGCTTGATTATCCCATGCAAATTAAAGTTGATTTTCTTTGCCGAGATTCTATTTTAGCAGCTCCACTTGTATTGGATTTAGCTTTATTTTTAGATCTTGCGACTCGTGCAGAGATGAGTGGCATACAAGAATGGTTGTCTTTTTATTTTAAGTCTCCTCAAACCGCAGAAGGTTTAGTCCCTATGCATGATATTTTCAAACAATTAATTAAATTGCAGAATGTCTTGCGTCATATGATGGGCGAAACGCTCATCACACATTTAGGATTAGATTATTATGAATAGTTTTATAATTAATTATTTTGGATACAAAAAATCTACATAAATTTTTAGCCACAGGTTTCGGGAGCGGTTACGCCCCTATCGCTCCTGGTACTGCTGGTTCTTTAGTAGCAGTTGTACTTTTTTATCTCTACTGGCAATGTGGTTTGTTCAGTTATCAGGAAATTCAATTGATCAATCTCGGCTTAGCGCTTGTCTTTCTTTTCCTAGGCGTTTGGTCAAGCAATGTACTAGAATCTGAATGGGGCAAAGACCCATCAAAAATTGTAGTCGATGAGATGGTCGGCATCTGGATAAGCTTATTGTGGATTCCTTTGGGCATTTGGTGGCTCTTAGCTGCTTTTGTACTCTTCCGCTTTTTTGATATTTTAAAACCATTGGGCATTCGCAAAATGGAAAACTTAAAAGGAGGTTGGGGAGTGATGATGGACGACGTTCTTGCAGGCATCTATACCAATATTGTTTTACAAATAGTCCGCTACTTCCTTTGACAAACGACGCACAAAAACCAAGTCTGTTCCAGTCTTTCATACGGGCACAACTAGCAGCCTTTACGGGTTCAGCTGTCGATTTTTTAGCCTTTTTATTTTTTTCAGAAGTGCTCAATATTTGGTATGTCTATGCAACTGCCTTGGGTGCATTACTTGGAGCGATCACTAATTTTTTACTGGGACGATATTGGGTATTTTTAGCTACAGAATCGAAAATGCGTTATCAAGCAGTACGCTACTCAATCGTTTCGTTGGGTAGCCTTTTACTCAATACTGCTGGCGTTTACTTACTCACCGAATATGGAATGATTCACCCAATCTACTCCAAATTAATTGTCGGTTTTCTAGTCGGTGTTTTCTACAATTTTATTTTACAAAAGACCTTTGTGTATAAGTAAGTGTCGAATTACAACACAATCATTTTCCGATTTACTATAATTTTTCCTTCTTCTATTATTTGCAGAAAATATAGACCTGAATACTCAGGAATTTGGAAAGGTATATTCAAACTAGCATTTACTTTTAAGTTATCAATACACTTTCCTGTAGTATCAAAAAGTTTTAGCGTTATTTCATCACTCCAATTGTAATGTTCATTCAAAAGTAATTCAATGTTTTCTCCTTTGTTACAAATATTTCTAAAGCTTACTTTTTCAATAGTATCAATTTCGTTTTTAGTTGTAGCAACAGAAAGTTCTAAATTAAATTCAAAAATTGAAGAACAATTATTTGAATCAGTAATTGTAACAGCGTAAAACCCAAATTCAAGATTAGCAATATTCTCTTCCGTCTCACCATTACTCCACAAAAATTCACAATTTGGACAATTTGAATATAGGTTGATATAACCTGTTCCGTCTACAATAATTATTTCTGGATTAATTGTTATTGTATTTGTTTCTACCATTAAACTAAGATAAACGATACTATCACAGCCATTGACATCAGTCAACATAATTTCAAAATCGCCACTGATGTCAAAACTTTCATCGCCAACTATGTATTCATTCCCTTCACAAACTGTTTCGTAGAGATAAGATTTCTGAGTATACAAACAGAGTTCTTCATAGGGTATGGCACAGTCTATTCTTGTTAAAACCGTTTTATCTACTTTAGTTCCTAATATTCCAAAGCCATCAGTATGTAAACCAATCATTTCAATATTATTTGGAATCGCATATTCATGAGGTAAAAAATAATTTGTACAAGGAATTTGCTGTCCATCATACCAATTAACAGAAAAAGCATCAAAGTCAGTAATTGTCCCACAGCGTTCCATTCCATTTTTAGCAATCCCTTTTAAATAAGAAGCACCATAAGAGCTATGATTACTATTCCCAAAGCATAATTCTTCTCCATCAGAACTCAAAAGTTTATACCTCGTATAGCTCCCTCCTATACCTTGAGGCGTCCAAGTACTACTACTGTACTCTCCTATAACAACATCACCATTAGACTTAGCCCCCAATGGTGAACTACTAATTGACCATCCAGTAAGAGGATAAGTTCCATCAGAAGTATCTTGAAATTTTAATTCTCCATATTTATTATACACCCATAATGTTCCAAAAGAAGATGCTACGCCTCCTTGGAAATAATATAAAAAAGCTAAATCATTAATAACTGTAAATTCAGAAGAGTATGGTACCTCAATTTCTTGTTCCCAGAGCAAACTATCCTCATCTGTCCAATAACTTAACAGTAAATCATCAGAAGGTTCAAATGTATAATAATTGTTGTACTCAATTGGCTCATAGTACTCGACACCTAACGAATCACCTTCAGCACTAATCAATACTTTATACCAAGAAGAATTGGAAAAGTCATAGCAATGTATATTCAAAATTCCATTCTCTTCTTCAGAAAGATACTGAGGAGTATTGGACAAGTTAAATGCTTTCTGCCAAGTTTGGGCAGATAAAGTCAAATAAAGAATAGAAAAAACGATAAGAAAAATTGTACATCTCATAGCTATTGTTTTGTTAGAAAATGAATACCGTATTAGTACGATAGAAGTAGTTACAGTGACTCAACGTCATTATAACTATTTGCAATTATTCTTATCTATAAAACAAATTAATGAAAACTACTTTTTATTAAAGCCAATTGTACTTTTGTTGAATACAAAATCGGATTTATCCATCTTAAAGTTTTCAACATCAGCAAGCGTAATTTCGTTAGATTTTAAGCTTGATTGATCTACCTGTTTAGCTTCCGCTAAAGCTGCTAAACGCAAATTTTGGTTTTTGATCAATTCTGTAATTTTAGACCGAACAACACGAGCATTACCAAAATACTTATCTCTAAATTCGTGGATATAACGAAGATATTTACTCAAGTACTTTTTAGCATCTTCTTGTAATATATAGTTTTGCTCTGATAGCATTTTTACAGCGATATCTGTCAATTCCTCTGGTGTATAATCTTCAAATTTTAGCGTTTTATCAAAACGGGAATTCAGTCCAGGATTAGCCTTCAAGAATGCTTCCATATTATCAGGGTAGCCTGCCACAAAAAGGAAAAACTGACCTCTCAAATCTTCCATTCGTTTTAGGATAGTTTGGATCGCTTCATCACCAAAATCGCCATGTGCGCCTCCACTTTTCATTGTTAGTGAATAAGCTTCATCTATAAATAAAACACCACCCATTGCTTCGTCAATCTTTTCAGCTGTTTTTATTGCCGTTTGACCAACATAGCCAGCTACTAAATCTTGGCGATCTGTTTCTACCATATGGCCACGCTCTAGGATACCAAGAGCTTTATAAATTTCCGTCAGAATACGAGCGACCGTTGTTTTACCTGTTCCAGGATTTCCGATAAATACAGTATGCAGATAAAAACTATTCAATACATCTTGACCTTTTTTACGATAATACTTTACAAGTTTTACCAACTCATGTATCTGTACTTTTATATTTTCCATACCAATTAAGCTATCGAGTTCGGCAAGTGCCTGATCTAATAAGGCTTGATCGACAGGAATATGAGGTAGTTCTTTTTTCTTTTCTAGTTGAATGTTATTGATGTCTCTAAGTTCAACGATTGAAATATCATCTGTACTTAGTTCCTTCGGATTTTCGGAAGACATCACCCGAAGACCTAAATTTATTTTCGCTTTTTCGATTAAATCATACACAAAACGAGCATTACCAAAACTACGATCTCTTGCTCGATATGCCCCAGTAATAATCTCATCAATTCTTTGTTTCGCAGAAGTTGTTAATCGGACTAGTTTTTCTGTGCAAGCAAAATCCGCAATTCGGGAAAGTTCTTGAGGTAGGTAATCAGAAAATTCAAAATACAATTTGAACCTAGATTTCAACCCTGGATTAGAGTCCAGAAAATGCTTCATTTCTTTTGGATAACCTGCTACTATTACCGCAAGGTCACCTTCGCCATTCGACATTTCTTTGACCAACATCTCCACGACCTCTCTACCAAAATCTTTACTATCATCATTTGAACGAGCTAAGGAATAGGCTTCATCTATAAACAAGACACCTCCTCGTGCTTTCTTGATGGCCTCTTTTACTTTAGGAGCAGTTTGCCCAATATATTCTCCGACCAGATCAACACGATCAACTTCATGCACATGCCCTTTTGATAACAAACCCATTTTCTTGTACAAAGAGCCCATCATTTTGGCGACTGTTGTTTTACCAGTTCCAGGATTACCAATAAAGACAGAATGAACATTTATCGCTTCTTTTTCTTCAAAACCTTTTTCTTTTCTCAACTGCAAAAACTGAATATACTGTGCATGTTCTCGTACCTTAGTTTTTATTTCATTTAAACCAATTAAGTCATCCATTCTCGCCATTACCTCTTCAAAGGTTTTGGATGAATCATAATCTGGTGACAAGATTACTGGACCATTTACATCAGGCAATAGTACACTCGAAATACCTTCTTCAAATTCTTCTCCGACCTCAAATGGAACAACAGCCAATAGTTTATCCATAAAAACAATTTCAGCCGTATAACGGTCTTTACGCCACGAGCCTTTCACATTTGACCCCCAACCAGCGGTCATTTTGATTAAACCATCTTTTTTTTCAATACGTTGTAAGCGTACTACTTGTCCCTTCAATTCACGAGAATCATTATAAAACTTCGTAAACAATTCGCATTGCCAATTCTTTTCTATGTTTAAATTTTTGAGGAGTATTTCGACATAAATATAGCGGGTTTCTTCACTACTACATTTTTTGAGATAGATACGGTCATCTTCGCTCACATCATCATAAGGACCTTCATACAAGCGAAGTGACTGAACAGCTAAATAAGGATTACTAACGCCTTCTTCGATATTGGCAGGTTCTTCGATATAGAAATATTTGGAAGCAATTTTTTCACCTTCTACCCAAGCTTCCCAGTAATAAGTACCTTTTTTCCAGAAAACACCTTCTTTCTTATTCCCCCAGCCTTCTCGGATATAGACTACGTGATCATATTTACTGACCTTTCTACGGAAGTGAAGGTTACAAATTTCCTTACGCCCTTTCTTTAGCGAAAAGCATTTGAGT
Source organism: Saprospiraceae bacterium (assembly GCA_020630735.1). Classification (GTDB taxonomy): domain Bacteria; phylum Bacteroidota; class Bacteroidia; order Chitinophagales; family Saprospiraceae; genus JAHDIP01. The sequence goes on from JAHDIP010000048.1 coordinate 22,080, forward strand.
TCCACTTCTATCTCCCAATCTTCGACATCAAAAAGTTTATTATGAAATGATAATTCAGTGTAGACATAGGTTGTCTCGAAACGATCAAAAACTTGTCTATACTTTTTTTTATTATCCGCCAACCATTCCGTTGAAGCATAAACTTTTAACTCTCTAAACTTGTACTTCTTGTACTCTGGATGTTTATAACTTTCCGCCATATCTTTATCATGAATTTTAACCTATCAAACATATCATTTTTATTGCTTTGAGCCAATTTTTTAGGTCAAAATTTTTAATTTATTTCTATTTTTGAAAAATAAAGGATAAATCTACTCCTATTCTGTTAGAAATAATCAGGCATTCACTTGGCTAACTATGATAATATATCTACCTTAGAAGCCGCTTTAAATACGGCGTTCGATAATTCTATACCTACTGATATTTGGTTTCAGTATAACGATAATATAAAACAACATATTTGTATCTTTTTATATGAGCTTTGTAACTATAAACATCCCTATACTTGTTCAAAACAAACTAGTCAAAGAAAAAGAACATTACCTCTTAAGACCTTTGTTATTCAACCATATTATAGCAAATGATCGACGTTTTGAAACAGCCATCAGTAAGTTTAAAAAAGAAGTGAAAAGCTATTTTAGAGGATACGAAATGGATAGAGCCAATTCTATTCCACTATTTTGGTACCTATTCAACCCATCGATAACATACGATACGATACATTTTCAGTTCTCTGTAGGCAAAAATTTCGTAAATGGTTCTTTCGGAATTGCTTCCTTTGAATTACAAGAAAAGGTCTTTGTTTGTCTCCCTGCCTTCAGGAATTATATGTTTATGCTCAATAAAAATGAGCGAGGGCAAGTTAATTTAGAAAATGCCACTCAAAAAGCAATTGCTCATCTCTTCAGACAATATAAGCAAGACAATGAAGAACTAGAAATCGAAGATTTTTATGCCTCCAAAGGTGAATTTGTAAGCACACTAAAGGTAAATGTCAATGTAGAATACAAAGGTTTCAAATTTGAACAAACAGCGCACCAATGGTTCTTTTCCTTGATGAATCAAAACTCAGACTTTAATGGTGCTGTTGAAATAGAAAAAGTAGGACTTGATCTAAATGCACTGTATCCTACAGAATTAAAAAGGGCATACTATCGTGAAGATTTAGTCACTCGTTTATACAATATTATTTATCAAAAAGAAAATACACCACTTGTTTTAATTGGTTCCGAAGGTGTTGGAAAGCATACTATTTTACATGAAATTGTATGGCGCTATAGAGATAAAAATAAGAACAAAAACGAAGAACATCTTCAAAAAATATGGCACATCGACCCAACTCGCATCATTGCAGGTATGAGTATTGTAGGGCAATGGCAAAAACGTTTTGAGTCTATCCTAAAATATATTCATGCAAGGCATAAAACCTATGCACCAAAATCTGAGCTCACCGATAAAATGATCGTTGATAATGTAGTTGCCATGTTGCGCATTGGCAAATCTTCTCAAAATGATATGACGCTTAGCGATGTACTCAAACCTTATCTAGAAAAACGACAATTACAATTAATCATAATTGCAACGACTCAAGAATGGAAAATCATCCAAGAAAAAGATCGACGGTTTAGCGATTTATTTCAGGTAGTACGAGTCGCCGAACCCGATATGACGACTGCGGCTAAAATGGTCTTGCAGCAACGTAAATATTTGGAACTAGACCAAGGTGCAGAAATCACCACTTTGGCAGTCAACCAGTTGTTTAATATCCATCGAAATTATTTCAAGCGCAATGCCTTGCCAGGTAGTGTAATGAAATTGATGAACCAGCTTGCAGTAAAATTTAAACACAAAAAAATAGACATGCCAGAGGTACGACAAGAGTTTGAGTCGTATAGTGGCATCAACGAAAAAATATTTGACACCACACATACCTTCGAAGAAAACGAAGTATTTGATAAAATCTCCACCGAATTGGTTGGACAATCTGCAGCAGTCGATACCTTGTCTGATGTCATCCATAGTATAAAGGCTCGTTTATCTGATCCGTCAAAACCACTTGGTTCTTTTTTATTTATTGGTCCTACGGGCGTTGGAAAAACGCAAGCGGCTAAAGTGCTTTGTCAATACCTAATGGGGAGCGACGAACATTTGATGCGCTTCGATATGAATGAATACATCGACTATGGCGCTATTCAACGATTAATTGGTGACTACTATAATCCTGAAGGGCAGCTTACAGGAAAAGTAAGATACCGCCCTTTTGGTGTTATTTTGTTTGATGAAATCGAAAAGGCACACCCCAATGTACATGACTTACTTCTGCAAGTGTTAGACGATGGTCGCCTGACTGATAGCCTTGGTAGAACGGTTGACTTTTCGAATATGATTATCATTATGACCTCTAATATTGGAGCAAAAGAGGCTTCTTCCTTTTTGGGTTTTGATACAAAAAATAGAGATGAAGGAATAGTTTATCGCAAGGCAGTTGAAAATCATTTTCGCCCTGAATTTATCAATCGTATTGATCGCATTGTTATTTTCAATCCATTAGAGTTTAATCATATTCTCAATATTGCAAAACTTCAAATCAAGGAATTGTTACAGCGAGATGGTTTTGTTCGACGAACGACCATTCTAAATATTTCGAAGGAAGCATTGGAGTGGGTGGCTCGTAGAGGCTTTAATGCTAAAATGGGTGGTCGAGCACTTAAGCGCCAGATCGAAAGAGACTTAACGACACTCTCTGCTGAACAACTCATTAGTACCTATTCGGATGCACCAATCATTTTTAATATTGTATTGGAAAACGAAAAACTAGTTCCGCACATTACCGAACTAGATTTTACAGAAGCTCTACCCGAAAATTGGATTCCTCCTTTACCTGATGAAACTAAAGGAAAAAGTTTTTACAATAAACTACTCCGTAGAATATCTAGAATTGAAAAAGATGTGGAACGCATGGAAGAAGACCAAAACATAGAAACAGATGTGATCATTACGACAGATAATAATGGCGAAAACCTAAACTGGCAGCACTATGCCTTTAAAGATAAAATTGCTGCTACCAAAGAACGCATTACGAATCTTTCGCTCGGTTTTAGAGACAACTTCTTCAATCAAGGTCCAGCTATTCCGCTTCGATTGAAACGAGGTAATATTATTGCTCGTAGAGATTTTTCTAAGGTCGAAAAAGAAAACAATAAAGATAAATTTTTCCAACTCGAAGCCTTAAAAGAAATTAGTGATAATTATAATTATGCTGCTTCGCAATTTGATAGTTTATCTACAGAGTTTATAGATAGCCATATTAGTGTAAGCTTTTTAGAGTTATTTTCAACTGGTTTTTTAAAAGACGATGTAGAAAAAGTAAGCTTGCATTTTCAATCTTGTATCAATGGCATGGGTGAAAAAGAAATCGATTATCTACTTAAGCTTTATGCCGACTTATTTGACACCTTCGAAATACAGTCAACTGTAGCAGAAGATAAACATAGTATAAGTGCCGAAAATTACGCCCTTTACAACTTCATAAAAGGGGAAGAGGGCATTCACTTGTTTTACAGAGCACATAAAAACCCTTTACCGATTATTATCAAACTTCAAAGAGAAAACGAACAAATAAAGCCGATCAATTACAAAGTTATTCGTATCTATGATGGAACAACTTTAACCGATCTTCGTACAGGCTTTAGTAACGATAGTAACATTACACCTGCTGAATTTAAACTATTACTGTACGCTAATATTGCTGATAAACAGTTGAAAAATAATTAAGTAAGGAGTAAAAAGAGGTCAGACTTTATAAAATATGACTTCTGACAAATTTGTTTGATTCATTGATAATTTTTGCATTTTAGATAAGCCAGTTACTTTTCTGGGTTTGGCACTGTGCAAAAGATGCCGTTAAAACGGCGTAAGTATTAGGTATTAGTTTTTAAACTACGACCAGCGATTTTATCTTTTCACTTGGATGATTTTTTTCATAAAAAACGATTATCATGTTTTTAATTGGGACTGCAAAATCGGATATTACTGCTTTTAAAGATGGTTATGGTATGATGGGCTATGGTGCCGTTTTCAATACGATGGAAGAAATCGAGACTCCTTTATACACTCGCAGCTTCGTAGTAAAAGAAAAAGATAGTGGACATCAAATAGCTTTTGTCAACTGCGAAATATGCTTGATAACTCCTTCGATCAAACGAGGTGTTCTACAAATACTAGCAGAGAAATATCCTAAGCTAGGTTTTAACGATTCTAATGTATTGATTTGTGCGCAACATACGCATAGCGGACCTGCAGGTTACTCACATCATGTAATGTACAACATCACAACACCAGGTTTTATTCCAGATGTTTTTGAAAAAATTACTAGCGGTATTGTTGATACTATTGTAGAGGCTAGTAACAACCTTCAAGAAGGAAACATACAATATGTAGAAGGAGAAATGGAAGCAGACAAAGAGGTCGCTTTTAATCGTTCTTTAGATGCTTACAACCTCAATCCAGAGGTAAAAAAATATAGTTTTGAAGAACGGCATTTAGCTGTTGATCGTCGGATGCAACTGCTTCGTTTTTTGGATAAAGATGGAAAAGACTTAGGTTCTATCAATTGGTTTGCAGTTCATACCACGAGCATTCCAAATAATAATCATAAAGTTTGTTCAGATAATAAAGGCTATGCCTCTACCTTTTTAGAAGAAACATTTGGTGCAGACTATCTTGGCATTTTTGCGCAAGGTGCCTGTGGTGATGTATCTCCTAAATTTGTTTATAATCCAAAACATGATTTTCAACGAGGAAAATATGAAGGTAAATTTCCTGATGATTTTGAAAGTGCCAAATATAATGGCAAACTCCAATTTGAAAAAGCAAAAGAATTAGTCGAAAACGACAATCAGCAAAAAATATCATCTTCCCAAATTGATTCTATATTAACTTATATCGACTTTAGTGATATTGAAATTGATAAACGATTTACTGATGGTAAAGAAAATAAATATACTTCTCCTTCTTGTATGGGGGCTAGTTTTTTTGAAGGAGCGATTATGGATGGTCCTGGTATGCACCCTGCTGTCGGTTTTGTTGCTCGACGTGCGAGTACCTTAGTCAAGTACTACGAATATTTTATTGCCAATTTTAAATCTAAAGAAGCCAAAGAAAAAATACATCGTAAGTATAAAGTTCAAGGGAAGAAACATATCGTTATGGAATCGGGTGAGCGAAAAGTTTTAGGAACAAGAGACATCAAAAATTTAGTCGTCCCTGCCATTGCAGATGAAACCATTCGCAACCTCAAAATATTTCATATTCGGGGTGCATTAGATGATAAATCTTGGACTCCCCAAGTATTACCACTTCAAATACTTCGATTGGGAAGTATTGCTATCGTCGCTTTTCCGTTTGAAATTACAACAGTAGCCAGTTGGCGTTTGCAAAAAACATTAGACGACGTGCTGCTCAAAAATGGTTTTACGAAAGTCATCCTCTGCCCCTACTCCAACGCTTATAATGGATATGTAACAACCAACGAAGAATACCAATTGCAAATGTACGAGGCGGGGCATACTGTTTTTGGGGAATGGACGCTTGCAGCCCTTCAACAAAGTATGGAACAGTTATGTACAGAGTTTTTAAAGGATAAAAATAATAGAACTATAAATTCTTATAAGAATGATCACGAATTTTCTACTGATCACCTTCGAGCTTGTAGGCATTACCGATCTAATTTTGCTGCCAAGCGTAAGAAAGAACGACGATTAAGTAAGAGTTAGAACCTCAAAAAATTATTATTTAATCATTAGACTTTATTCTAAAGAATTTTGTATGACACAAAAAGCACCTTTTTATCTCATCCTGCGTCACGTCCTCACCAGTAAGCTCTATGGGGATTAGGGTTGCGGGCGTTTCTTGACTGAAATAAAAACCTTTCAGAATTAAGTCTATTACTAAAGGCATAAAAATGTAATTCTTTTCTATTTTGTGTGCTGATATGACGATAAAAGAAACACACCAATCCTTTTGTGTATCACTCCAAACTATTTATGACGAAGGCGAAGCTGTTAGCATTGCCCGTATTGTCTTTGAAGACGCTTTTGGTATTTCTAATTTTACTAGATTAGACGATTTTGATTATGCAGATCGACTAAATAGAATCCTTGAACGTTTATTAAAACATGAGCCTGTACAATATATTTTGGGTGAAGCAGATTTTTATGGTTTAAAATTTAAGGTCGATCCTGCCGTACTCATACCTCGTCAGGAAACAGAAGAGTTGGTCTATTGGATTTTAGAAAATGTTGAAGAGCATGCACAGGTTTTAGATATTGGAACAGGAAGTGGCTGTATACCGATTAGCTTAAAACACAAAAAAACAAGCCTAAGACTTTCGGCTGTAGATGTGAGTGAATCGGCACTTGATATTGCAAAAGAGAATGCAAAAAGAAATAATTGTGCTGTCGATTTTCAACTCATCAATATTTTAGAAAAAGAAGAATGGACAAAACTTAGTAAGTACGATATCATTGTCAGCAACCCACCATATATTCCTCATAAAGAACAACATTTAATGCCAGAAGGCGTTAAAAAATACGAACCTGCACTAGCCTTATTTGTTGAGAATAATGAAGCTTTAATTTTCTACGATATCATCAGTGATTTTGCAATCCAACATTTACATCCCAATGGTCAGCTTTTTTTTGAACTCAATGAATTTAATGCAAAAGAAGTAGCTGCTCTGTTAAATGCTAAAGGTTTTAGTTGTATAGTTCAAAAAGATATGAGTGGAAAAGAGCGTATGCTAAAAGCTACTCGACTATCTAAAAACAAATAGGAGAACATGATAGACTTTGAAAAAATAAAATTCGTCTACAATATTGCTTCTGGAATTCAACTAAGTGATATCAAGGATATTTTAGCTGCAGCTAAAAATAATACGTTTGCTACTTCAGAATACCTTATTCAAGAAGGTACTATAAAAAGAGAAGTATTTTGTATTCAGAAAGGATTGGTACGATCTTTTTTTGTAAATCAAAAAGGAGATGAAATAACGAAAAGTTTATTTATCGAAAATAAAATTATTGCAAGCCCTGATATCATATTGGACAAACGAGCTTCTAGATTTTATTACCAAGCTTTGGAACCTACAGAAATACTATCAATAGATTATGATTTGCTGCAAACAATAATTTCGAAGAATCCCAAACTAGAACAAAATCGAAAATATATTTTCCAAAAAATGCTTCGAGAAGCAAATGAACGTATTGACTCTTTTGTTTTGCTATCTCCTGAAGAACGCTATATTGACTATATAAAATCCAATCCAGAAATAGCTAACAGAGTACCCGACAAATACATTGCAAATGTATTAGGTATTACGCCAGTCTCTTTGAGTCGAATACGAAAACGCATCGCTTCCAAGAAAAAATAATACGTTCCATTCATAAATTATCTTTTGTTAATCTCATCTAAATATTCTTCCCCATATATTTGTATCAACAAATTTAATTCTAAGAGAAATCTTAATATTTTAAACATCCTCTAAATCTAAAACAATATTTAATGGAGCAAACGTTGCAATTTCTCGCCCCGATATTAACGAACATCACTCGCTATTTTATCTTTGCGGGCATTCCTTTTTTGATTTTCTATGTCCTTTTTCCGAACTATTTTTCATTAAATAAAATTCAAGACCGTTGGGCTAAGAATAAAGATTTTATTCGTGAGATACTACATTCGATGCAGACTAGTGTAGTTATTGGTTTAGTGGTAATGGCATTCGTTTTTACTCCTTTGAAGTATTATTCAAATATTTATACTGACATTTCAGCATACCCTACTTGGTGGATTCCGCTTAGTATTGCAGTAGCATTAATTGTCCACGACACGTACTTTTATTGGATGCACAGAACAGTACACCACCCAAAGTTGTATAAGACGATTCATTTAATGCATCATAAATCGGTGAATCCATCGCCTTGGGCTTCTTATTCGTTTCATTTTTTTGAAGCTGTGATAGAAGCACTCATATTCCCAATTATTATTTTCACCTTACCGATGCATCCTATTGCCTTAGCTGGATTTGGTCTTTCGTCTTTCATCATCAATGTATATGGGCATTTAGGATTTGAAATTACGCCAAAGTGGTTTAGACATACCGTCTTTTTTGAGGTGTTCAATACTTCTGTTCACCATAATTTACACCATAAAAAATTCATCGGAAATTATGGTTTATACTTTAGAGTCTGGGATCGAGTAATGGGTACCGAACATCCTGACTATGTAAAAGAATATGATCTAATTCAGGAAAAGCGTTTTGGCAAAAAGCAGATAGCTTTAGCAAAGTAATAGATTTAACCTTGTGAGAAGTAGTTTTTTTAGTCAAAGTATTATCTTTAGGAAAAAAAGACCAATGAAATACTTACCTTTCTTTTTTCTGTTAGTCATTGCTTGTCAAGCACCAGCAGAAGACAATAGCCAACAAGCAATTACTGAAGCCGAAAAGCAAATAGCAAAAGACCTCATTCAAGGAGCATTTGATGATTTGTGGGCTGGTGTCGATTCTACCAAAATTAGTAGCTATCATACCAATGATTTTATCATTTTGGAGAATGGCGAAGTCTGGGACAATGATCGAATCAAGGAATATATGAGTGGGCAGCTTGCTAAAGAGGATAGAGCAAAACGAACAAACAAAATGGAGTATATCTCTATTGATAAATATGGAGAGTCGATGCAAATTGCTTATAAAAACTTTGCTGAGTTTCACCGTGCCGACACCTTAGCAGGCAAAGCCCAATGGCTAGAAAGTGCCTTGGCGATCAAAACTGAAAAAGGTTGGCGTCTGAAAATGATGCACTCGACTTGGGTACCGAATCGGAAATAAGAAAATTGATTAATGTATTACTTGTATTATTGCTTGAATAGAAAGGTTCAAAATGAAATCATTTGCTTATAAAACAGATTACTTCGGTCGGAGACCGATTAATATCCTAGTATAGTTAAAAACTACACAAAGCATCTTTTTTTATTTTATAAGGAATGCTTGCTGTAGTCTCCGACTACAGAATCATATACATCGGTCTCTGACCGAAAAACATTTTTATTTGTATTTTTCAACCAGATGAAACGTCCATGATTAAGAGCCAATCCTTTTTTAGCATCGTGCAAAAGGTGCTGTTAGAAACAGCGAAATAGTCAAGCGTAGT
>JAHDIP010000049.1:0-10100 GCA_020630735.1 Saprospiraceae bacterium
CTTTGCAGCAGTAAAAAGCCATGATATTTATTCCAAGTATTTATTTTTTGTGTTGACATTTAAAATGTTATTCCTTTCGGTAAATATACTGGTAAGTTGGTAGAATCTCGTCCATAGTTTCGAATAAATTCTCTTAGGAACATGGAGTAAATGCCTTCGTGTCTGATATTTTTTTCTGGAAATTCATCTATCAATCCTTCATCTAATCCATATGCTTCGAAGCCTGCTATAAAAGAAGAATCTTGACTGATAATATGTAGTGGCGTTTCGAAGCTGTCTCCGTCTTTTGTCAAGAACGGAGGCTGATGATCGCCTAATAAAATAAAAATATCATTGTCCATTCCTTTCTTGGTAATGAACTGCGTTACAAACTCTATTTGATATTTTATACTCGGCAGATAGTCTTCAAATTTGGGTTGGTCTAAAAATTGAGAACGAGGAATTTCTTTGCCTTCCATACTTCCATCACTCAGGCTTCGCCAATCTTCTGCAACTGCATCAGGTGCATGAAAAGGCGTGTGCGAATTGAGTGTGACATAAAACAAACAACGAGGTCCTTTCTCTGACTCGTCGAGCATTTCATCTACTTTATTCAATGTATACTGATCAGGTGCAGCAGGACCAAAACCATACAACTGTCCTGTATAATTGAGTTCGCTAAAACGAATGTGTCGATCTACCGAATAAAAATTTCGGTACAACTCCCAAGGCACATCAAAATCTTTGTAGCCTGCTATCGGACTTATCCAATAATTGGTATAACCTTTTCGACTAAAGAATCGCAGTAAGTGTTCGTATTCTAGTATGTTTTTATTTTTCAATAAGCCCATATATCGCCCATAACTTTCGACATTATAACCGAACAACACCGACGAATAACTGACCATCGAACTCAAGCCTGTAACGGGTGCTTCACTCAATTGTGTTGCAGCATACCAGCCATTTTCCTTCAGTAACTTTCCTTGCTGTTTGGCTACTTCAAAAAAATCATTTTTCAAGTCTGGGTGATCGTATAATATGCGTCCATAAGATTCTAAAAACAAGATGTAAATATTCGGTCGTTCTACTAAGTCGTATTGTTTGGAAGCTTTGTATTTTAGTGCTTCGCTCGTAGCCATTTGGGCTTGTAAAGCTTTTGCTTCGGCAGACGAACGAGCATTAATCCGCATTATTTGTAGGGGAAACTGGAAAACATGTTGGGCATAATTGGAATCGTATACCCAATTGAGTAAAGCGTTGCAAGACATTGCTATTATAAAGAAAACAATACCCAAAGATAATTTCCCAAATCGTAATTCAACTAAGCATTGTATTGTCTTTTTGACTAAAAAAAACAAACCAACAAATAAGGCGACGACCAGCAGCACGCCTAGTATTTCAAAGAATCCAATTTTGTTAAAAATGATTTTCAAACCATGTTCTAATAATTGTACATCATTAAAAAAAACAGGCTCTACTTTGTAAATGGTACTTACTGCCGCATGATAAATTTGATACAAAAAAAAGAAGCAATAAAAAAGATAGAAGGGAATTAAAAACAAGGTTTTATTCAGCCATTTTCGGACAACATAAAATCCAAAAAGTAGAAAAGATATTTCTATACAAATTCTAAAAACATCGTAATTGGCTCGGCTATAAAAAAGGAACTTCAGAGAGTCAACAAAACTACCTTCAGCATAAAATTGATAGGGCAAAAAACTGCTTGTATCTAACTCAAATAGATAGCGAGGCAAAAATAGCAGGCTATTGAGCAGTAGAAATAACAACCAAAATTGTTTTTCTTGTTTTTGCATGAAGTTTTCTAAATCAAAGAAATATTATTATCTCTGTACTGATAATTCTATAATGATTCATTTATATTTTGTTTTTTCACTCTCGGTTCTTCATTTTCTTTGCTCGCCCAAAGAAAACGAAGCAAAAGAAAAGGCGCCGCAAGAATCTTTTTCTAAAAATAGGAATTCCTTACTCCTCTCGCACCAAAACTCGCCTATCGGCTCAAACAATGGTGCTCCTTTTGCTTTACACAATCCTATTTTCTTAACGAAAAATTTTCAAAGCGGATTTTTAATTTCATGATCATCAAAATTTTTCCTAATAATGATTAAATTAAGTTTCAAACATCAACTTACGATATTCTGCTGCTGCAACTTCCCAATCAAAGTCTTCAAGATGCGACTGGTCAAAGCGAAAATTTATTTTTCCGTCTAGCACTTTTTTAAGCGTTTCGTAAAAAGCATTGATATCACCTGCTTTTATAAGACAACCATTTTGTTCGTGTCGAATCACTTCATGTAAGCCTCCTACATCAAAACTTATCACTGGCGTATAATTAAGCAAGGCTTCGCAAACAGCAATTGATAAGTTTTCTATTTTAGACGTACAAAGCGATAAATGGTAATCATCAAAACGAATATCTGAATGAAAACCTTTGAGCTGGACAAACTCAAAAGCAGCTAGTCTCCTTGCAAGCGATTTATCTTGTTCTGTTCCATAAATATCAATCGAAAAATTTAGCTTGTCTCTTTTCTTTTTGATGAGTTTAAACAAGGATAAAGCCCAGCCAAATTTTCGGTCATCAATATTGCCCAACATAATAATTTTAGCGGGCTTATCGACAGGAATAGTTAAGGGATGTTTTTTTGTCAAAACACTATTTATGCCATTCCGAACGACACTTACTTTTGTTGTATATTGTTGGATAAAGGAAAGCTTAAAATTAGAAACGGTAAATACCCATGCAGCCTTTCTAAAAATTAATTGATAAAGTGGTAAATAATATAACGACCAAAAATAATTTTTCCAACCATAAGCTTTTTGCTCTGGCCAATTGTCATGATAGGTAAAATAAAAAGGAACATTAGTCAAGGCAAAATATACAGCCATATAAAAGTCACCATAAAAAACGACATTACCTTCTTGCTCCAAATCTCTAATATGTTGTATGGCTTCTTTTTGATTTTCGTAAGGTAAAAATCGAAGATGACGAAACGGATGTTCTCCTAATTGTTTACCTATAACGATGACTTCAGAAAAATCGTTTTGGATCGGTTCAAAAATGCGACAGGTGGCAATGGCACCACCCGAAAAATTGAGTCCAAAATTATCTGTCAATACTACCAATCTCATCAGCCCCTTATTTAGACCTCTCCTTCATATGATGCCCAAGCTACATGCGATTCGCCTAAGGTAATCTTCAATCGTCCTTTAAATTGTCCAGCTACCGCTTGCGCCATTTGTTGGTGAATGTAGTTGGCTAAAAATTCAGTCGTTGTTAATTTCCCTTTAAACTGTTCTAAGTCATCTAGATTTTGGTAGCCTAATGGTTTTAAGGTTGCTTTTAAGATATCTGTTGCCAAGCCTATATCAATGACGATATTGTTTTCGTCAACGGTAGGACTGATAAATTCTGCATCGACCACATAGGTTGCCCCGTGCATTTTTTGCGCTGGTCCAAATACTGGACTTGGTAAAGAATGCGCTATCATTATATGTTCTCTTATTCTTACGGTATACATAGTTTATTTTTTTTGTGCGAAAGTAAGGAATTGTTTTTGAACAACATAGGGCAATCAATCAATAACTAATCGTATAAGATAGTCCTTTAATCTCATTTTTGCGGAGTTTATCAAAAAAGAGAGGGCTTTCGTCAAAAGAAATGCTGTGGGTAAGATGTTCGTCGAAGACAGGATGTTGGAGTAATTTAAATACGACATCTTTGCGGCGTTTATAATCCCATCGACGCTGACGGTCGGCAGGTAGTTGTCCTACTTGTGAGCTAATAATTTGCTTGCGTTCTTGATGAAAACTTTCGCCTAAACGAATAGCAATGTCTTTAGTTCCATACCAACTCAATTCTATAATTTTTCCTTCTACTCCTACTTCGTCAATGCAGTATTGTAATCCTCCTGCCGTACTACTTGCGTGAAAAGCACAGTCAAATTTTTCACTTTGTGGTGGAGCTATTTTAAATCCCATTTTTTGCGCCAAGATTCTACGTTCTTTATTTTTTTCAATCACCACAACTTCTACAGCGGGCATCAAAGCCAACAAACGAGCAACGAGCGAACCGATAATACCAAAACCAACCACCACTACTCTATCGCCTAATGATATTTGAGCATCCCAAATTGCATTAAGAGCAGTTTCTACATTTGAAGTCAGTACAGCTCGTTTTGCAGGAATGCCATCAGGAACAACAGCTACATCCTGTACATTCACCAAGCAACTATCTTGATGAGGATGCAAAAGATGAACGACTCTACCTTCTAATGCATGTCCTTTCGTCTGTACTTTTGCGACAAGCGAATAGCCATATTGAACAGGAAAACTAAAATCACCTTGCATATATGGAACCGTCATCGACTGATGCAAGGAACTAGGCACATGCCCCTCTGCAACCAATCGTTCTGTGCCTGTACTAATCAATGAAAACAAGCTTTTGATGTGTAATAAAGCTTTATTAGAAGTGTTAAGTTCTTGAGTTTGAATAACAGATTTTTTTTCTGAAAGATGCCAAAGTGATTTAGCTATCATTTAAACGCATTTAATTGACCTGTAAACATAACGGTGTCGCCAATAGGTTGGAAGGAATAATGATGGAAGCTTAAAGCGTCTTTGATTCTATCAATTTGAGGTAACGAAATTGCTTGAATTCCTGAACCAAACACAAGTGGAGCGATATGCAATTGCAAAATGTCAATCGCTTTATCATTCAAAAAATTAGACGTTGTGGTAGCACCACCTTCTACAAGCACAGTATGAATCCCTTCTTTGTACAGATTTTCTAAAATATCAATGCCATAATACTTTCCTTTTTTCTTTTTTAGCACTAAACGATTAAACATTTCCTTTTTGGAGAATTGTTTATCACCTATAACTATTACAGGATCTTTACACGATTCGATAAGGCTCGAATAATCATCTTGCGATGAGCCGATCACCACCCTCATGGGGTTGCCCCCTTCTACTTTTCTAACTGTTAGCGAAGGATCATCTGTTTTGAGTGTTTTCGAACCAATTAAGATGGCATCACACAGCGCACGCATACGATGTGCATGTATGAGGTTTTCGTCATTACCTATCCATTTGGAGTCGCCTGTATGCGTAGCAATTTTACCATCTAAGGTTTGGGCAAAATGACCAATAGCAATGGCACGATTCAATTTTTTAGCAATAATAGGCAGACAACAATAAGGCAAGTATAATTTTAAAAATAGTAGTTCTTCAGCATTGAGTTCGTTAGTTTGCTGAGTGTGGAGTTTATGAGTTTTATCCAACAAGAAAACAGAACCATCTATAGGTAATACATCTTTGAAAAAAAGATGAACGGCTTTAGTTTTCGGTTTGTTTTTGACGAAAGAATTAAATTTAATATCCGAAGAAGCACCAAACGTAAAGCTAATATATGAGAGTTCTTCTTGAGTAGAAGAGATTTCCTTTGTCAATAACAACAGCGCTTTCCATAATTGATCAATCACATTAAAAACTTTCGGTTTCATTAAACTTTTCTTCAAAGAATGTTGAAGGGGCAAAAGTACAATTTTTTAGCTATACTAAGTAACAGTTAAAGAATAACTTCCGCATTTTGCTGATGATCTTATGTTCCTATACTTCTTCGAAAAGCCTTGAAAACCATTAGGGCTTTCCATCCGCTAGCGGTTCACTTTGTTGAATTTGCATCCAGTTGGTGCAAGCTAGTCCAATCCATATTTTTTTTCTGCTTCGCACCACTACATTCATGTTTTTTGAATCATCTAGAAACATAATCCCTATTTAAAAATGACGCACATATTTTTTACCTATTATTAAATTATTTATGGCTAAAAATTGATTGATCAATATAATCTTGTCTTGTTTTTTGGCTATTTATAGCTATACCTACTGGTATTCAGTTTAAGGATCATCATTGGTAGCTATCCTTTGATTCTCAGTAGCTTTAATCGTTTGATAATCCCAAAACCACTTTGGTTTCAGTATAAATCACTACAAATTATTATACAAATGCCCCATTATATCCCTTTTGGTTTCCATATAGCCTTTATTTTCTTTGATCGGCTTTATGATTAAAGGCACTCGGTCAATAATTTCGATTGAAGAATTTTTAATCGCTTCTATTTTTAGTGGATTATTTGTCAAAAGGCGAATTTTTGATACACCTAGTTCTTCTAGCATACGGATGGCTATATCATAACGTCGAGCATCTACTTCTAATCCTAAATGCGTATTCGCATCAACTGTATTTACGCCCTGATCTTGAATATTATAGGCCTTCATTTTATTAATAATACCTATTCCTCTTCCTTCTTGACGTAGATACAATACAATACCTCCATCTTTTGCAGCCAAGGAAAGAGCTACATCTAGCTGTTCGCCACAGTCACAACGTTTTGACCCAAACAAATCTCCCGTTAAACATTCGGAGTGAATACGGACTAAAACGGGCCTTGAAACATCACATTTTTCATTAACCATCGCTAAATGTGGCATAGTTTCCTCCTTAGAATCGGAGTAAGCAATCATTCTAAAATTTCCCCACTTAGTAGGCAATAAAGTCTCTACTTGTTTCTCCATAGTACAAAATTAAGCAAATTTAGCAGATTTTTTATAGACTTCTGACACAATTGAGACGACTCTCAAATAATTGAGTAACAGAGCTTTTCAATTTTAACAGAAAAAAATAAAAATTGTTTTACAATTAATACATTCTTAAAATTTGTAATAAATTTGCTCGTCAGCGTTACTTTGAAAGCTATTTTAGTCCTAAAAATAGTTTATCACCAAAAATCAATCGAATTATGGGATTTAGAAATACTAGAGGCGGCGGCGGGAGTTTTTTAAAGGGTCGTTTACTTATTGGATTACTATTTATTGGTTTTGCTGTCTTTAAATTTTTCATGAATACACAAGTCAATCCTGTAACGGGAGAGAAACAACGAGTTTCGATGACACCAGAACAAGAAATGCATTTGGGGGTTCAAAGTGCCCCGCAGATGGCTCAACAACATGGTGGTCTTCACCCCGATGAAGAAGCACAAACACTAGTCGATAAGGTTGGGCATGCCTTATTAGATACGCCAACTGGTCAAAAATCTACCTATCAATATGACTTTCATTTATTGGCTGATCCTCAAACGGTCAATGCTTTTGCCTTACCAGGCGGACAAATTTTTATCACTGCTGCTCTTTTTAATCAATTAGAAAATGAAGATCAATTGGCGGGTGTGCTTGGGCACGAAATCGGTCATGTAATCGAACGACACTCTGCTGAGCGAATCGCCAAACAGGAACTCACGCAGGGAATTACCAATGCTGCGGTTATCGCTTCTGGTGATTATAGCGCTGGACAAATGGCGCAGTATATTTCCAATATTGTCAATATGAAATATGGACAAGGGCAAGAACTGGAGTCGGATGATTGGGGTATACGCCTGATGATGGAAGCAGATTATAATCCAGAACAAATGATCGGCGTAATGGCTATTTTGAAAAAAGCTTCTGGCGGCAGTGGTTCAGGCTTTTTTAGTACCCACCCCGATCCTGATGATCGTGCTGAAAAAATTCAAGCGGCTATCGAAAAGTACAAGCAAATGGGTGTTGGTCGATAAAAATTGATTGATTGATTGATTGATTGATTGATTGATTGATTGATTGATTGATTGATAACTATCGTAGAAACGACTGGTTCCAAGTAAGCAACTTATTCTAAATTAGCTACCTTTTTATCTAACCAACTTTGATTAAAAATACTATCGGAACTTGCAATTTCTTTTTTGAGACGTGCTACTTCTTTTTGTATTTTTTCTTTGGTATAAATGTCTATATTATTTTTGATTTGGAATGCTCGTTTTGCAAAACGAATAAGGTTATAAAAACCTTTACGCCTAGAATCTGAGATCAATTTATTTCGTTGTAAATATTGCTTAAACGAATCGGCTAAAGAAATAAAAGCTTCGTACTCGTCTAGATCGTAATAGGTACGTAGTAGTAAAGCTTTAGCACCTTGACTATAACGCAAATCAGTGTATTCTACTTGTAGCAAAAGACCTCTCACTTTTTCGTATTCTTGAGCACTATAGTAATAAGAAGCCAGATTAAAACTGTAGGCATTTTCAGCTACTTCTGTTTCTAGTTTTACTTTATAGTTTTCGATAAATTGTTTGACCCAATCCAATTCATTTAGACGCAGACCTGCAGTAGCAATATTTTTATAATGCCATTCCGACAAGGTTCCATTTTCAAAAAGTAGTCCTTTCTTCAATTGAATTTTATAAAGCTCAAAAAAGGTAGTAAGAAATTCATTATCTCCTTTGTTAATTTTTTCAATACAATAATGTCGTAAATAATTATAAATAACAATCAATTCATTACGAGGTAAAAAACCTTCGTTTTGTTCTAAAATAGATAAGGCTTCAAAATAAAAAGAAGTCGCCTTATTCTCCATCATTTTGTAAATATAATAATACACAACAATCGACGGAACTTCCTTGTAACGTTCTAAACTTTGTGCTACTTCGTCAACAACTGCGTCTATAAATGTAGCGGTATATTCTACTTTCAAAATATTACGACGCATACTCATTTCGCAGGCATCTTTCAATTTCTGAGAAAGAAAAAAGAAATCAAGATTATCTTGTTTTAATTGAAGACTAAGATCTTTTTTATGGTTAAACTTTTCTCTATAATACAAATCTCTTTCAGTAGCAAGTTCAAATTGTAAATTGTAATGCTCACTATCTTTATAAGGCATCTTTTCAAGTAGATGTTCTCCAGCCTTCAATATTTTTTCATAATGTTTTAATTGCCCCTTTTCTCGCAATTGAGCGAGCAATAATATCTTTTGTTGTTCTTCTTTTTCCTTAAACTCTTCATGAATCAAAAACTGCTCGATTAGTTTCATCGCATAGGTAAACAATAATGCTAACTCTTTTTGATCATGTCTTTGCTTTGGGAAAAGATGTTGAAAAAGAACAGCTCTATCACATTTTTTTTCACTAAAATCAGGAAAAATGATACTCAGATAGGCGACCAGTTTTCGTAGCATTTTATGCTTATTGAAGTAAGGAGAATCCGCAAACTCCTGAAAACGAGTCATTTCCTTCCTATTAAAGGTTTTTAGAATATGAATTAGTTTATTATTATACACAAATAAAATCCAATTTTAAGAAACATAAAAACACACTTAATACTTTAATTTTCAATAACTTAAGTTATTAAATTAACATCTAAAATACTAGATTTTTTTCAAAAAATACATAAAAACGTATTTTATTTATTCCCTTAATTTCGACATCTTTGTAATAGACAGTTATTCAATCGTTCATAGATACCTAAACTCAACCATACTATGCCGCAATACCAAAAAATATTATTAGCTATATACTTAATAATCAACAGCTTCCAGAGTTTTGCATCTAACCAAGACATGGTTTGTGCCTTTAATAATCTTGAAGGAACATCTCTCGAATGTTTTAATGGTTGGTATGTACTTCAAGTATCATTTGACATTATAGATCCAATTTCAGATGAGTTTGAAGTATTCGTTGATGGAGAAAGTCTTGGAACTTATGCCTATGGAGAAGAAGACTATTACATCTATCCTGCTTTAGTCAATAGTTTAGAAAGAGAGTTGACGGTACGAGATACTGAATCTCCCGACTGTTTCGCTATTACTCAAATTGATGATTCTTTTTGTCTGAATACCTGTGCATTTTCTGATCTGATTGTCGAACCTCAAGCCTGCAATGCTGATGGTACCTTCGATCTTCACATTGACTTTAATTATGTCGATGTTAATGGCGAGGGATTTAATGTTTATATAAATGATGAGTTGCATAGCTTCCAAAATGGTTATCCTGATCCATTTATTTCTATTCCTAATTTTGCCCAAGGCGAAGAACAAATCATTGATATAAGAGTTAGTGATCTTGATAATGCTTTTTGTTTTGCTGAAACCACTTTTACCGCTCCTTTTTGTCCATTAGAGTGTAACATTTCAACTGTCATTGCAGAAGCTAGTTCCTGTAACGATGATGGTTTCTTTTTTGTCGATATTGATTTTGAATATAGCAATGTAAGTGGCGATGGTTTTCAAATTGTCGGCA
>JAHDIP010000049.1:10200-12993 GCA_020630735.1 Saprospiraceae bacterium
GATATTGATTTTGAATATAGCAATGTAAGTGGCGATGGTTTTCAAATTGTCGGCAATGGAAATAATTATGGTAACTTTCAATACGGAGAAACATTCTATACCATTGGACCTATCCAAGGTAATGGGCAAAATTTAGAATTTGTTGTCCAAGATTTAGTCTCTGAAGACTGTAGTAATTTTACAGAACTAACCGCTCCTGTTTGTTCTCTGCCTTGTGAAATTTTTGATGTCATTGCAGAAGCACATCCTTGCGAAGACGGTTTCTTTTTTGTTGATATTGATTTTGAATATAGCAATGTAAGTGGCGATGGTTTTCAAATTGTCGGTAATGGAAATAATTATGGTAATTTTCAATACGGAGAAACATTCTATACTATTGGCCCTATTCAAGGAAATGGGCAAAGTTTAGAATTTGGTGTGCAAGATTTAGCAAACGAAGACTGTAGTAGTTTTACGGAACTAACGGCTCCTGTTTGTTCTCTGCCTTGTGAAATTTTTGATGTCATTGCAGAAGCACATCCTTGCGAAGACGGTTTCTTTTTTGTTGATATTGATTTTGAATATAGCAATGTAAGTGGCGATGGTTTTCAAATTGTCGGTAATGGAAATAATTATGGTAACTTTCAATACGGAGAAACATTCTATACCATTGGACCTATCCAAGGTAATGGGCAAAATTTAGAATTTGTTGTGCAAGACTTAGTTTCTGAAGACTGTAGTAATTTTACGGAACTAATGGCTCCCTCTTGTCTTAATTGTGAAATCGGTGCTATAGAATTTACAGCTTTGGAATGTAATCCCGATGGTACGTTTAATGCTATACTAAATTTTGAGTATTCGAATGTTACAAACAACTTTTTTGATCTAAGAATAAACGGAGAATTGATCAATTTTTATGCCTATGCAGATTTGCCGATCATCGTATCTAATATCACACAAAGTGGTGATGCTTTTGAGACGGTAACCATTTGCGATAATGACAATACTGACTGCTGTAATGGCGATGAATTTCCAGCAATTGGTTGTGGCGATGTCTGGCCAGGCGATGCAGATTTTGACAATATTGCCAATAACTTTGATATCCTAAACATCGGAATTGCTTTTGGCTTTGAAGGTCCTGATCGACCAAGCATGAACACGACATGGAATGAATGGGCTGCTCAAAACTGGTCTGAAAGTTTCGAAACTGGTGTCAATTATAAACATGCCGATTGTGATGGTAATGGAGTTGTAAATGCAGATGACGTACTGGTGAACTCAGAAAATTACAATCTTACACATGGCGAAGTTGAACCTTACGAAATGCTTCCTTCTGATGAAGATGATCCACCATTCTTTATAGATTTCCCTGATCCTAGTGAAATAGAAATAGGCGTTCCTTTTACAGCAGAATTAATCCTTGGTTCTTTCGCAAACCCCATAGCAGATATTTATGGTTTAGCCTATAGTTTAGAGTTTGATGATGACATGGTGAATGTTGAAAATGTACAGATTAATTACGTTGAAAGTTGGTTTGGAAATCCAACAGATATGATTTCTCTACAGAAAAATTTTCAAACAACTGGTAGAATTGATGCAGCGATTTCTAGAGTGAATCAAGAGAACAAAAATGGTTTTGGCAAAATTGCCGACATCATAATCATCATTGATGACTTAGCTGGTAGGATTCAGTTAGACAATAATATTGTGGATGTAAAACCAATTCGTTATGATGAAGTTCGGGTACCTTTACACTTGCCGAATACGACATTAGATGTTAAGGCATTAGCCGATAAGCACTTAGATCTTAGTCATCATCTAAGCGTTTATCCGAATCCAGTAAATGATATTCTTCATATAGAATCTAGCTATGAAGAAAAGATAGAATCTATCACACTATTGAACACTTTGGGCGAAAAAGTTAAAATTTTAGCAAATCCAAACCGAAAAACAAAGATAAATACATCATATATGAATTCTGGCATTTACTTTGTTGAGTTAAAATATAAGAATGCAAGCATCTGTAAAAAGGTGAGTGTATTCTAGAGGTTTTATTATGGAAATGGGCGCACAATCACCTAGGTTGTGTGCTTTTTTTGTGCAAACAATTAGAATATAAACCTATGAAACAACAGCTATTTACTTTTTATATCTTAACCGTCCTATTTCTTTCCTGTAAAAGTCCAGACAAAGAATCGGATACAGGTTTGAATAATTCAACAATTGCCCAAATTGAAAACTTAACCTCAGATCAGGAAAAAAGTGATTTTCTACAGTCTCTTTGGAAAGAAGATCAAGGAACTAGAAAAGGTGAAGGCAGTAAAATTGTTGCCAAACACGGCTACAGCTCTGACGAACATCAAGCATATATTCGTAAAATGCAAAAAGTAAATCAACAAGTATTCTCAAAACTAAAAATCTATCTTGAGCTGCATGGATACCCTGAACGTCCAGCAAATTACCATGAGCTTGCCATTAATGCCTTTCCGATTATCATCGGTCATAATCATCACTTTGACCAACAAAAGGAACTACTGCCCTATCTTTATGAAGCTTATAAAAAAGGGCACTGCTCGCTCGAAGATGTTGTTTGGGTACTTGGCGAAATGCATGAGAGCAAATTTAATGGCGAACGATATAAAATGAAAACGAATAGCTATACTACACAGCAAGAATTTGAAGCATTGAACAAAGCATTAAATTTAACTCTAATGATCAATAATTAGCAATTGACAATCCCTTAAAACATATTCAAAAAATTTCATTATAACAAACAGCATTATCCTTAGCATTTACGTTTTAATAATAGACATT
>JAHDIP010000049.1:13093-31279 GCA_020630735.1 Saprospiraceae bacterium
TTTCATTATAACAAACAGCATTATCCTTAGCATTTACGTTTTAATAATAGACATTACCTCCATTATTTTTTTTAAAACATAAAGCTATGCTTAATCGATTTATTCCGAAGAAAACCTTACTACACGAATTTGCTAATTTGCCTGCCTACTGGTCAGAAATGAAAGTTGATCACGATACGATGACAGAAACCAGATACACATTTGGTAAACATTGGCGTCAGTATCTTTTACTACTTGAACCTAAAAATCCGATTGCAAAAAAGAAGCATGTCATTTTATATCATCACGGCGGAGGTTGGCATATGGGCCGCCCCGAACGCTTTAGAGCACACGCTCAATTTTTTACCGATCAAGGTTATTCCGTCTTTATGGGTTCTTATCGTCGTCCACCTCGTTATCGGTACACGGCTATTCGTGAAGACCTTTCTCTTGGATTACTGAAGACATTAGAGGTGATGAAAGAAAAAGAAATGGACAGTAAAAAATTGATCCTCGGTGGTATGTCGGCTGGTGCTAATGTATCTTCTTCGATAATTTTCAATACTAAAGAATTGGAACAAGTTGGTTTGGATGATTCCATATTTGGTGGTTTGATCCTTTGTTCGGGTCCTCTTAATTTGGATAAAATGCCAAATTCGATTGTACTATCTAACTATGCTGGAAAACGAAAAAGTACAAGTTTCCATGAAGCTAATCCGTACAATTTCATCAAACAAATTGATGGTTTAAACGTCTTCTGCGTTCATGGTACACATGATGCAATGGTGCCACTAGAAGCCGCTCAATCTTTTGTAGAAAAAATACAAACAAAGACAAACATACCTGTCCAATTTAAAGTCTTAGAAGAAGGTACACACTTAGATGGTGGCAAATGGCATTTGGAAGGAAATAATGTAGCTCATACGTTAACAAATTGGCTACAAACACTGGAATAATTTCAAATTCATCGACTTTTTCTCGAAATTCATCGACTTTTCCTACAATAAAGAACTTATTTGGGTTACATTATGGTTTGTAAAGGTATAAAGCATTGAAAACCATTAATAACCACAAAAAAATCAAAGCAAGATGAATTTCTTTAAACGACTAAGCAACGGATGGAAACTAGCTCTAATGAGTCTTGAAACACTCCAGCAACAACCATCTTTATTATTAATGCCTGTTTTTTCTACCATTTCATTGATCCTTATTTTGATCAGTTTCTTTGGTGGAGGCTATTTTTTAATAGGCGATACTTTTGAGAGCTTACTCAATGATGAAAATGCAGGAAGCATCATTTCTTACCTGATCATCTTTGTTTATTATCTGATCAACTTTTTTATCATTGTCTTTTTTAACTCGGCATTGATCCATTGTTCGATCAAACTCTTTAAAGGAGAAGAAACCTCTATTTCTGATGGTTTGTCTTTCGCTTCATCAAGAATAGGAAAAATTGTTGCTTGGGCTTTAGTAGCTGCCACAGTTGGTACTGCTTTAAGGGTTATCCAAAATACAGGAAAAATTGGCGAAATTGTAGCTGCATTATTTGGAATGGCTTGGTCAATTGTAACCTTCTTTGTAGTACCTGTTATCATTTACGAAGATAAAGGAGTGTTTGAATCTGTTAGTCAGTCTAAAGATATGATGATGCAAAAATGGGGAGAATCTATAGGTGCCAATGTAGGATTTGGATTGTTTTATTTCTTAGGTATTTTACTACTTATTCCTATTGCATTCCTTTGTTTTACTATTCATCCAGTAGTAGGCGTACTTGTTCCATTAACATTATTTTTGATGCTGAATACTACGATATCTGCTGCTAAGACTGTTTTTGTAGCGGCTGTTTATAATCGTACTGTTGGTTTACCAACTGGTAATTTTGATGATGATATTTTGGATAGTGCTTTTGTAACAAAGTAATACTAAAAAAAAGATATTTTAAGATAAAAGTTTCAATAGTTTCATAAAGGTTTTAAAGCCAGTGGATTTTTCTGCTGGCTTTTTTGATTTCCCAGAAATTATGCAATACCTAATTTAGTTTTTTATTAATTTTAGATAAAGACTAAAAGTTATTCCGAAGGCAATTCAGCAATTTTAAAACCACTTATTAGTGCTCTTGTCGTTGTTTATGGCAAATACGTATAAAGTTTAAAATTTATTAAGGTTAAAATCTTAGGAAAGATCTATAAGTTGACTAGTTTTACGTTACCTTAAATAATGACATTTTTCCTAAAACCTAATTCCAAAACTAACTATTTAATGAAACAAGAAATCACAAAAGTGCTTCAAAACTGGTCTAGCATTATAGCCAGTTACAAGAAGCCTAATACCACTAAAGCGGTAATTCAAATATTAAATTCCTTTTTACCATTTTTTGCACTTTGGGTATTAATGTATTTTTCACTTTCCTGGTCCTATTGGTTGACGTTAGGACTAGCGATTGTAAACGCTTTCTTTTTAGTCCGAATTTTTATTATTCAACATGACTGCGGTCATTATTCCTTTTTCAAATCGAAGAAGTGGAATAATATAGTCGGGTTTTTCTGTAGCTTTTTCAGCACCATCCCTTTCCAATACTGGGCAAGAGTACATAGTTATCACCATGGTCATACGGGGCAATTGGAGCACCGAGATATTGGCGACATCAATTTTTTGACGGTTAAAGAATTTCAAAAATTAAAAAAATGGGGTCGTTTAAAATATCGTATTTTCCGCAACCCTATTGTACTTTTCTTCATCGTACCAACAATCTATCTTACTGTTTCTAATCGTTTACCTATTATCTCTTTTCAAGGTTGGCGAAAGGTACATTTATCACAATTTTACAATAATATCGCTCTTGCCTTATTATACATTGGGCTAGGTTATTTATTGGGTTGGAAAAACTTTTTACTGATACAACTTCCTATCATTTTCTTTTTTGGAACAATTGCTTTCTGGTTTTTCTACGTTCAACATCAACATGAAAAAACCTATATGCACTGGAAAGAAAACTGGGAATATCTTCTTGCAGCGATGAAAGGGGCTTCTTATTACAAACTTCCAAAACTATTTAATTGGTTAACAGGAAATATTGGTTTTCACCACATTCATCACCTAAGTCATCGAATACCGAACTACAACTTACAGCAATGTGCCAAAGATAATCCTATACTTCAAGAGTATGCCACTACCCTTTCGTTTAAAGATAGTTTGAAAACTGTTTTTAATAAATTGTGGGATGAAGAAAGAGAACGAATGATTTCTTTTAAGGAATTTTATCGGATGGAGAGAGCAGGTACGCTGATTTGAGCGGATCGTTGAACACGAATTTACACGGATTTTCTTTTTTGAATCAGCAAGCTGATTTTATTGGTACGTGATTCTTGACTTCTCGTACCAAACTAGCGCATAGAATCTACGAATAGATTCTATGCGCTTTCCTTTTTATGTAATTTTAGTTATTTTGCTGACAAATAATTGAGATCATGAATAAGGTAAATAAATCTTGGGAGAGCCACGAAGTATTTAATCAACCGAAAGCTTTAGCATTTGAAAATCTTTTTTTAAATGATACGATATTGCAGGACGCTGTAAAGGTATTTGACTTGGAAAATGCACAAGAAGAATTGACTACTACGGGTGCTGAATATGCAAAAGCAACAAACTTCCAAAAAGCTACTGAAGCAAATAGAAATTCTCCTGAATTACACAGCCATGATAATTATGGTCACCGAATAGACCAAGTACAATACCATCCCGCTTATCACGATTTGATGCAATTGGGTTTATCAAATGGTTTAGGTTCTGCTGCTTGGTTTGATGATCAGCCAAATGCGCATCTACGACGAGCGATAAAATTGTATATCCACAACCAAGTAGAGCAAGGAACCTCCTGCCCTATTACGATGTCTTACGCAGCCGTTCCTGCTTTGATGAACAATACTCAGTTATTTGAACAGTTGGTTCCCCACTTAAAAAATCGAACATACGATAGCAGTGACCAAAATCTTTTTCATAAAAAAGGGATGACTATCGGTATGGGAATGACCGAAAAACAAGGAGGCTCTGATGTAAGAGCCAATACGACTACCGCAGTACCACTTGATGTAGAAAAGCATTTTCAATTAGTTGGCCACAAATGGTTCTGCTCTGCACCAATGAGTGATTTATTTTTGATCTTAGCTAAAACGACAAAAGGATTAAGTTGCTTCGCTGTTCCTCGTTGGAAATTTGATGATTCTAAAAATCCCATTCACATTCAGCGATTAAAAGACAAACTTGGGAATAGAAGTAATGCTTCTTCCGAGATAGAACTATTTGACACTTTTGGTGTATTGCTTGGCGAAGAAGGCAAAGGTGTAAAAACTATTATCCAAATGGTAGCAATGACACGCTTCGATTGCTTACTCGGTTCGGCTGCTATGATGCGACAGGCTGTAAGTCAAGCGCATCATCATGTAGCACAACGCATGGTCTTCGGGAAAAAATTAATTGACCAACCTCTTATGCGAAATGTTTTAGCGGACCTTTCACTTGAAGCAGAAGCCGCTACTTGGTTTATGTTATACACTGCTAATTGTTTGGATAAGCTTAGAGATGAGCATACTCAAAAGTGGTTACGCATTGCCGCTCCTGTCGGCAAATATTGGCACTGCAAACGTGCCATCTTTTTAATACACGAAGCTCAAGAATGCTTGGGTGGATTGGGTTATATTGAGACATCAAATTTACCACGGCTTTATCGAGAAGCTCCTGTCAATTCGATTTGGGAAGGCTCAGGTAATATTCAATGTTTAGATATTATTCGCATTATCAATCGTCAGCCAGAAATTTTTGAATGGTTGATTAATCAACTACACACACACAAAGATAAGTATCCAGAATATGATAAAGCGATTTCTAAATTAGTTGACTTAAAAGACGAACCAACATTGGAATGGCAAGCTCGCCGTTTTGCGGAACAACTAGCTTTATTGATGCAAGCTTTTGTGTTACTTGAAATTGCTCCAATTGAAATAGCGCAAGCATTCATCACTCATCGTTTGAGTGGAAATATGACTCAGTGGGGTACTTTAGCAAACACAGCACATATAAATCTATTGATAGATCGTGCTAATCCATGTTAAAAGACTGTTATTACAAATAAGTATCTAAATATTTTATCGTACTTTTAGGTAGAAATTAAATTAAAACAATACATCAAAAAGCTAAAACTTTGTAAACTTTCGTGTAAATCTCAAAACACACGCACACTAAAACACTAAATATCAACACTTTACAATAAATAACAAGCAAATTCAATTAGAAAAACATTCGATAATCCATTTTTTTTGTAATTGTTGGAGACTATAGTTCACTCTATATTTGTAGTACAATCTTCAATTATTATAAAATATAAAAAAACAAAAAAACATGAAAAATTTAATCTTCGCATTGTTTGCTATATTACTATTTACACAATGCCATCCTGAACAGGAAGTGAACTCTATTACTGGTCAAGCTATCTTAAAATCTTATCAAGTTAATGATGATCTTGGGGAAAACGCAGCTATTAGTGATAGAAATGGAACTAATACAGGAACTGCTATCTTAGATCTTGGTCTTGACAATCTTAGCTCAGCACAACAAGCAGATATCTCAGCAATTTATATTAGCATAGAAGCAAGAGATAACTATCCATTTGAATGGAATTTATATACTATAGCTGGAAACGATGGAGGAACACAACCAAGCTTAATAAATAATTTTAATCCAAACTTACCCTGCACTATTAATTGTCGGAGTAGAACCTGGAGTGGTAGCTGTGCTAATGGTGATATTCTTATAGAGTTAGTTTGTGCTGGTCCTAAAGATGGTAGTTATTTAGAAGACGATAATGGTGTAGTATACACTTCTCAACTAACAAAGATACAAGGAATGGTTATTTTGAATAGTGGGATTAAAATTCCTATTACATTCCCTTCCGATATAACTGTTTACTAATACAAAGATCCGTTCTAAAGGGATATAATAAGCTTCTATACATTCTCAATAAAAAATATAAAAATATTAAAAGCTCTAAAATAGTTGATTCTATTCTAGGGCTTTTATAATTCATCAATTTTAACTTTGAACCATAACCGATAAAATAAATTTTCCGTTCCTTCTTCTTCTTTTTTGAATTTCACTATCTCTTTGTTTATATCTTTTCGTTGAAACTTAAGGTCTTTAATTTTTATTAATTTCTTTGTAAAATCAATAAAATTAGTATAACTTTCTTTGAACCGCTTACTTTGTAATTTGTTTCGACGAACAATTTGTTTTAAGGATAAAAATAAGCTATCAATAGCTATAAACTCGTTCAACTCATAATAGGCTCTCAACTGTAAAGACTTTCCTGTTATTTTATATAAATCATCAGAAATTTCTACTTCACTTAAAGCTGAAAGTGTTTTTCTATACATTTTTTGATGAAAATATACAGTAGCCTTACTAATAGTCACAACATCCTTTCTTATTAATGGGTTTAACAAATGTGTTTTCTCTTCAATTATACTTTCAATCCAAGAAAATTCTTTTGCTAAACAAGCAGTAGAAACTATATTACTAAAATGAGCTTGAGGAATATAGCCACCATGTTCCAATAAATTTAAATCTAATCCTTTTTTGTAAATTTCCAATATTTCATTAACAGAAATATAACCAGCATAATGCGAGCGCAAACAGTAATTCATACAAAGATTAAAAAGCCCCTTTTTATTGGTATCACAAAATAAATTGATATTGTCAAAAAACAACTGTTTATTCTTTTCATAATTAGAGTAATCACTCGCTTTCAAATCGCTTATAAATCGACTTAATATTTGATATAAGGGACGATTTAATGATTCTTTATTTTGAATATAATTAAAAATGATTTCTGCAAATTCATTCGAATAAGTTACAGATGTAATTTCCTTTCGATTCAATATTTCTATCTGTACAATTAATTTGGTAATGAAAAAGAACTCATCCAAAGAATTAATAAAAGTGTTAAAGTAATGTTCTTGCTCTTCTTTTGTAAAAACATGATCTTTATGAGAATAATCATATGCAAATTGATTCACAACAAACTTATTGAAAAAGTATTGATTGTCTTTTACAGGAAGTTCTTCCAATCTTTTTTCTATTCGATCAAATTTTTTCAAAAAATGCTTATCGAGTTTTCTTCTCTGATAAGCTTTTAAAAGAAGATAGTCTCGATCTAAATCTTGATACTTTAATTCCTGCACTACAATAAAGTCTTCCAACATCTGATAGAGACTAGACATCGCATCTAGTACTTTACGCGTATTTATTTTTTGCTCATCAGGAAAAAGTTTGCCAAAGCAATTTTCCTTAGTCAATTGCTTAGAAGTAAAATCTGGATAATACTTTTTCAAAAAATTAATCAGATTCAATTCTCTTTTTTTCTCTTTCTGAGATTGTGATTTTACATAGATCGTAAATTCTCTAAATTCTGTTTTTGAAAGCGTTCGTACAAGTTCAATTAATTTACTATTCTTCATAAGTTATATATCATCTGTCTTTTTAATTCTGATTTATAAAAGACTCATTTAAGCAAAAACATACGTAAAAGATGTTTTCGTGTAATCAACTTAATCTATTGTTTTTTAAGACTTTATGTTGAATATCAAATAATAACAAACGCCAAAATTAAGCTTTTTATTAATGAGAATCCACTTTTAATGTAATTGTAGTGTCAATAAAATGTAGGGATATTGCAGACATAATTGGTAATAAAAGGAACGTTCTACCATCCAATTATTTTTAACTCAATTTCATTAAAAAATAAAAAACATTATTATGAAAAATTTCACAATCTTTTTATTTGCATTTTTATTATGCTTTACATTAGGCGCACAGAGTACAACCAATCTTGGAGTTGACTCAGGTAGTAATGGTAATCACAATACATTAATAGGATATAAATCAGGCGAAAATATTACTAGTACTGGAAATCTAAATACGTTCTTAGGCTCTTACGCAGGAAATGCAAACAACTATGGAGACTACAACACTTTCATTGGTGTAAATGCAGGGAAGTTTAATACAAGTGGTTACAACAATACATTCCTTGGTGGAAGCACAGGAAGAGATAATACTACAGGTAAATTAAATACTTTTTTAGGTCGCAACGCAGGAATGAATAATGAAACAGGACAGAACAATATTTTCTTAGGTGTCTATACTGGTATTAATAACAAAACAGGCAGTAACAATACTTTTTTAGGCACAGATGCTGGACATTATAGCACTGGAAGTGGCAACGTTTCCATTGGATACAAAGCAGGTTATTACGAAACAGGCAGTAATAAATTACACATAAATAATACCTACAGTGGTCTTTCTTTAGTCTATGGTGACTTCAGCACTGATGAACTAACCATTAATGGAACCTTTGAAGTGAATGATGTAGCTTCTAATACGAATGAAAAGGTTGCCCATTTTCAGGATTCTGATGAAAGAAGATTATTCTTCGTTCCTAAAGTTGGAAATGCAGGTTACAACTATTTATCTGAAACAAATGATGTAGGTATTTTTTGGTCTGATGCTGTCGCTGCTGGCGACAAAAATCAAAGTGCTGCTTTAGTAATTGCTCCTCATGCCTATAGCGATGCAGGTATAAGATTGACAGCCGATGGTAAAGCTCAAATAGGAGATGTAAGTACCGCTTCTAATGATTACAAACTCTTTGTTGAGAAAGGAATTCTTACAGAAGAAATACTAGTAGAATCTACAAATGATTGGCCAGATTATGTTTTTGAAAACGATTATAAAATCAAAACACTCAAAGAGGTAGAATCCTTTATTAAAACAAATGGTCATTTACCTAATACGCCAAATGCTAAAGATATAGCAGAAAATGGTCTAAGATTAAAAGAAACAACTTTTAACCAACAAGAAAAAATAGAAGAGTTATTTCTATACATTATTGAAATGAACAAAAAGGTAAAAGAATTAGAAGATAAATTAAACAATCAAGACGTAACAAAAAGCACAAAAGGAGAATAATCAAAATACTAATTTTTAAAATTAAAAATAAATCATGAAATATATATTTGCAATTTCGATTAGTCTTTTTATCTGCATAAGTCAAGTGTATGCGCAAGACTATTTCTATTACTATAAAGAGGAAAAACAAATTTTGGATTTAAATACTAAGTATGCTTTCATTCAACTTTCTGAAAAAGCAACATTAGCTCAAATCGAAAATATATTAGAAGGTCAAGGATCAATAAGTAGATATAATCAGGATAATTCTTACCAAAGGCTTTTGGTACATGATAAAAAAGGAGAAAAAAGATCAAGAACATTCGTCGAAATTCGTTTTGATAAAAACCTTTCTTCTGATAATTACAATAGAACCCTTGAAAATCTAAAAAAACACTCTGCTATTGAAACGATCGCCCCATATTTTTCTACAGAATCTGAAAACAGAATTGGCCTGTCCAATTACTTCAAAGTAAAACTGAAAAGAAAAGAAGACTTAGCTTTACTTCAAGAAAAAGCTAAAGAAACAAATACCATTATTGTAGGACAAAACAAATTTAGACCACTATTATATACATTAAGATGTGATAGTAATACACCTGAGAATGCACTTAACCTTTCCAATTACTTCTATGAAAGCAATCTCTTTTCATATACTGAGCCTAATCTCATCATGGATATCAAATTAGATTGTGCAAATGACACTTACTTTATACATCAATGGACATTACAAAATACTAGTCAAGAAGGAGGTATCTCTGATGTTGATATAAAAGCCTGCGAAGCATGGGACACCACAACAGGTGATCCGAATGTAATTGTAGCGATTGTAGATGAAGGCTTTGAAATGAATCATCCTGACTTGCAAGTAAATACATTTGGAACTGGATATAATGCAAATTCAGGAACATCACCTTCTCAAGTTTTGGGTTCGCATGGCACAGCTTGTGCAGGTATTGTAGGTGCTGCCGATAATAATGAAGGTATCGTTGGTGTTGCTCCTAATACCAGCTTAATGTCGATCAGTAATCAATTTGACATGGATTCTAACCTCGCTGATGAACTTGCAGATGGTATTGATTGGGCTCGATTAAACGGAGCAGATATTATTAGTAATTCATGGTCGGGAGGTACACCTATTCATAGCCTAGATGAAGCTATTGATTTAGCATTGCAAAATGGAAGAAATGGATTAGGATGTATTGTCCTCTTTTCAAGTGGAAATGAGAATAGCTCTACATCTGCTTATCCATCTAATAGCAATCCAGGTATAATCAATGTAGGTGCTATTGATAGATGTGGTTACAGATCTGGACGTGCTGATATCATTCCTGGATCATGTGATCCTTGGTGTTCCTCTTGTAAAGCAGGTAGCTCTTATGGAACAACATTAGACGTTGTCGCTGGTGGCTCAAGTATTCCTACAACAGACCGACAAGGCAATAATGGTTACAATGATATTTTTCTCAATAAAGATTATACAGCTAAATTTGGAGGTACTTCAGCAGCTTGTCCATATGTTGCAGGTGTAGCAGCTCTTATTCTCGCAGCAAACCCATGTCTTTCTCATCAAGAAGTATCCGATATTATTGAGCGTACCGCACAAAAAGTAGGACCGTATACATACACTAATACTACTGATAGACCGAATGGTAGTTGGAATAATGAACTCGGATATGGTTTGGTTGATGCATCTTCAGCAGTTGCTTTAGCTCAAACTTTATTTTTACAAAATGAAACTGAAGCTAGCTTAGTTGTACATCAAAATCCTAATAGCATCCGAGCAGGTAGAGAGGTAACTACCTCATTAGCAGCTGGAGATTATAAAGTACTTTCCAATGCTAATGTTACCTTCAAAGCGGGGAAACGAATACAGTTAGAAACTGGCTTTAAAACCAGTAACGGAGCTACATTTTTAGCAAAAATAGAGCCCTATAATGATAATTGTGAAAACTGGATTAACTTAAGAGAGGCAGCACCAATAAAAAACTTAGCTAGTCCTTCATTCAGAGAGAAAAATAAGATTCCTTCAACAATCGAGAATAAAAAATATTTCTCTATCACAAACTATCCTAATCCTTTTTCGGATCAGACAACATTTGAAATTCAACTACAAGAAGCAACGAAAGTTTCTCTGGTAATTTACGATTTGGTTGGAAAACCTATTGCCCGATTATTGGATAATAAACAATTTGATGGTGGTTCTCAATTTATTGAATTTGATGCTAGTCATTTACCTGACGGAACATATTTCTACAGTCTGAATGCTGGTGGAAAAACAGAAACGAAGCGTTTAGTTATTATGCGCTAAAATAGAAACCCCAAAATGTAATAAGACAGAGGGCAGTTCTGAAGATTGTAATATTTTCATGTTTCTGCCTTCTGTTTTTTTTATATCCAAAAAATAAATATGAAGTTATTTTAAAAATAATTTTTGAAAACTGATTTTTTTATAATACCTTTAACAACATACAAACTGTTTACACAACAAACTACTTATAAAGAAAAAGAGACCTACACCTTAAATTATTCTTTTTCTTTCCTTTTATAATAAAAAATATAACATTACGTTTTTTTTATTATAAGTACCAAAATTTATTGTGAAGAGATACATTCAACGTGCTTAGAACAAAGCATTTTGTAATGGTCATGTATTGTCCAAAATGGACATTTTTTTTATCTCTTAAAACAGTAGCTCATGCCCCCAGAAAAAAGAGAAAACTACAACCTTCTTACTGAAGGCACTAAGCACGATCTTTCCTATTACAAGCAAGGAAAATCCTCATCTGCTGCCATACAGATTCCTGAGATTTCTTTTCCTAAAGGTGGTGGTGCACTGAAAGGTATTGATGAAAAATTTGAAGTAAATCCTTCAAATGGTACAGCTACATTTAATATTCCTCTTCCTATTACATCTAGCCGAAGTAATTTCGCTCCACAGCTTTCTTTAAGTTACAATTCTAGTGCAGGAAACAGTGCTTTCGGATTAGGATGGTCTATAAATTTACAGTCTATAATAAGAAAAACAGATAAAAAAATCCCAAGGTATTTGGCTGGCAAAGAAGAAGATGTTTTCACTTTAGGTAGAGGCGAAGACTTAATTCCATTTTTACAGGAAAATAAAAAAGGGAAGTGGGAAGTAAAAGAACAAAATCTCGATAATTTTCACATCAAAAACTATCGACCTCGTATAGAAAGCTCTTTTGATCGAATCGAAAAAATAACGACTAAAAATGAGCCCAAACAAGTTTATTGGAGGGTAACTTCTAAAGATAATATCGTTACCATTTATGGTAGAAATGAGTTAGCACGAATTGTTAATCCTCTTGATAAAAAACAAATTTTCGAATGGTTGCCTGAATTAAGTTATGACGATAAAGGCAACTGGATACAATATGAATACAAAACTGAAGATAGCGCAAATATTCCTTGTGCGATCTATGAGCAACATCGACTAAAGAATAAAAATAAATTTGCAAATCGCTATTTAAAACGAATTAAGTACGGAAATCATAAGCCCTATTTTCCAGATACCACATCAATATACAAACCTAATTTACCAAAAGAAGATGCTCACTTTTTTGAACTCGTTTTTGACTATGGAGCGCATCATAAAACTGCCCCTACTCCACAGGAAGAAATCAATCAATATTGGATGTATCGTTCAGATGCTTTTTCTTCCTATCGTTCAGGTTTTGAAATTCGTACCAATCGTTTATGCCAACGAGTACTGCTCTTTCATCACTTCGAAGAACTTGGCGAAACACCTCACTTAGTCAAATCACTCGACTTTACATACGAGCCATCTTCTATCAATCAATCGGGTTTAGCAGAGGTTTCCTATTTGCATTCGGTCATCCAATCAGGTTATATTCGAAAAGAGAATGGCAGCTATTCCAAACAATCTCTTCCAGCTTTATCTTTTGACTATCAGCGAGTTCAATGGGATACAAAACAACAAATACTTTCTCCTGAAAATGTCATGAATGCACCTGTTGGTTTAACGAATAATTATCAATGGGTTGATTTATACGGCGAAGGTATTTCTGGTATATTAACAGAACAGGGGGAAGGATGGTTTTATAAAGAAAACTTTGGTGATGCAGAAAATGATGGTCAGGTATCCTTTTCAAAAGCTAAAAATGTGATACCTCGACCATCTGTATCTGGCTTAGCTAAAGATCTTACTGAAGGAAATCTTGCTGTCCTAGACTTAGAAAACAATGGTCAGAAACAAGTCGTTATCAACAGTCCTGGATTACAAGGTTTTTTCGACTTAAGCACGGATAATAATTGGAAAGCTTTCCAAGCATTTGAAGATGTGGCTAATGTAAATCTACAAGATCCGAATCTAAAGTTTTTAGACATTACAGGCGACGGCCAACCCGATTTAGTCATCACCGAAAACCAAGTTTTTGTTTGGTACGAAGCCAATGGTAAAAAAGGATTTAAGACTGCTGAACGAAGCACTAAAGCTTTTGATGAAGATATAGGACCTGCGGTAATCTTCAATGATCTGGAAGAAAAAATATTCTTAGCCGATATGACAGGCGATGGACTGAAAGATATCGTTCGTGCTCGAAATGGTTCTATCTGTTATTGGGCAAATATGGGCTATGGCAATTTCAGTGCAAAAATAAATATGGCAAATGCGCCTTGGTTTGATACGCCTGATTTATTTAATCCAGAATATTTACAGTTTGCCGATGTAAGTGGAACTGGTGCTACTGACTTAGTCTACTTTGGTAAAGATCATTTCAAAGCATATCTAAATTTAAGTGGTAATGGATGGAGTGATGTTCATAAAATTGATCCCTTTTTTCCAATCAATCGAAACACTAAAATCACAATCACCGATTTATTAGGCAATGGAACTTCTAGTATCGTATGGTCATCTGATTTACCAAATGATCACCACGCTCCTATGCGTTATATCGACCTAATGAGTAGCAAAAAGCCGCATGTTTTAATTGGCTATAAAAACAATTTAGGAAAAGAAATTTCGATAGAATACAAAAGCTCAACACACTTTTATTTACAAGATAAAAAAGAAGGCAATCCTTGGATTACTAAACTAGCCTTTCCTGTTCAAGTCGTCAGCAAACTGATCATTGAAGAAAAAATTACAAAGGCTAGATTTACGAGCGAATATTCTTATCACCATGGTTACTACGACCAAGCAGAACGAGAATTCAGAGGCTTCGGTAGAGTAGATCAAATCGACAGTGAACAATATAAAGATTGGATAAAAAACAAAGACACCAAGCAAGTTAATACTTCAGATAATCTATATCAAACTCCTGTACTAACAAGATCATGGTTTCATACTGGAGCGTTCCTAGAACGGAAACGTTTACTCAATCAATTTGAATATGAATATTGGTACAACGAATATGAACGTACTTATCCCTGCGACCTTCATTGTTTCGAAGAAGCTTCCTTAAAAGATGCTACTTTAGTTGCTGCACAAAATATTTATAATCAAAATATTATTGAGACGCTTTGCCCAGAATCATGGAGAGCAGCCCTAGCAGCGTGCAAAGGAATGTTATTAAGACAAGAGATTTTTTCTATAGATGAAGTCAAAAATGATACCTGCCAAAAGCAAAAAAAGGACAACCTTAAGCCCTATTCGGTTGTTTCAAATAATTGTTTAATTCAATTATTACAACCGCTAGAAAAAAATGCTTATCCTGTTTTTCAAATAACAGAAAGCGAAGCCTTAGACATACAATACGAACGAGACGATAGCGATCCTAGAATTGCTCATCAACTAACTATCGCCACAGATGAATTAGGCAATATTTTAGAAAAAGCAACAGTTGTTTACCCTCGCAAAAAAGTAGACCAAGCGCTACCCAAAGCGCTACAACAAGCACAACAACAAACGCTAATTACATACACTAAGAATACCTTTACAAATGATGTTATCAGTCCAAAAAACTATCGCTTACGTTTAATCGCTGAGACGGAAAACTACGAATTAAAAAATCTACAGAAACGTAAAGCCCTTTATCAAATTGATGAGTTTAAAAATTGTATAAGCAATAAACCAAATGATGTTTTTTTCCAAAAAATTGCGCATAGCAAAACCTATTATTATCAAGATGATTTAAAAGCGGCTTTACCTTTTAAAACACTAGAATCAAGTGCACTTCCATATGCTAACTACCAATTAGCTTTTACGCCTGATTTATTGTCCCAGACTTTTGGAGATAAAATAGAAGATACTGAAGCCTTAAAAACCGAAGGCGGCTTCATTAGTTTAGATGAGGATCAAAATTGGTGGGCTACTTCCTTAAGAGCCGTTTACCTTCAAGAGGAAGAAGAAGCTGATGCAGCTCAAGCACGTTTTTTTCACCCATTAGCTTATATTGATCCATTTGGTTCTGCTACAAAAGTCCACTACTACAAAGACTATTTCTTACAAGTTCAAGAAACAGAAGATGCTTTACAAAATACCAATCGTGTAGAACAATTTAATTTTCGCACGCTTGCTCCACAAATAGTTCGTGATCTAAACGACAATCTCAATGCAACGCTTTACGACGAACTAGGCATGGTAAAAGCAATGGCAAAGCTGGGCAAAGATTTAGATCAAGACGGTATTACTGAACTAGATTTAGCTGACAATTTAAATGCACTTCAAGAGATAAGCTATGAAGAAGAAAGCCTCATCAAAGAATTCTTGACTGCTGAAAGGTCAACAATTTTAACCGAAAAAGCTCGACAATTATTAAGGGAAGCAACGGTAAGATTTGTTTATGATTTTCATGCTTATCAAAGAGAAGGAAAACCACCAACTGTCGCAAGTATCCGCAGAGAAACACATCATGCAAAACTAGCAAAAAGTGAAGAATCAGCACTCCAAATACAGTTTGAATATTCAGATGGTTTGGGTAATGTTGTAATGAATAAAACACAGGCTACCCCAGGTAAAGCTAAAACAATCAATGATGCTGGCGAACTTAGCGAGGTTGATACAGGCGACCAATTGCGTTGGCTCGGCAATGGACGAACTGTCCTCAACAATAAAGGGAATCCTGTTAAACAATATGAACCTTACTTTAGTACCACTCACCAATATGAAGATAACGACTTGCTCGTCGAAATTGGAGTGACCCCCATTTTGTACTATGATCCTTTAGACCGTTTGGTAAAAACAGATTTTCCAGATGGCACCTTTAGTAAAACGATATTCGACGCTTGGCAACAAATAGACTTTGACCAAAACGATACCGTAAAAGAAAGTACTTGGTATCAAGAGCGGATAAATGGTGATGATGAAAAAGAAAAAGTAGCAGCTACCAAAACAGCTTTACATGACAATACACCTACTGTAGTCCATTTTGATACACTAGGACGTCCGATTTTAAAAATCGAACACAACCGAACTAAAGAAGGGAAAGATGAATTTTTCTATACCTTCACGGAATTAGATATTCGCTCAAATATACAAAACATCATTGATGCTCGGGGCAATACCGTAATGTCTTACCACTACGACTTGCTCAACAACAGAAGCTATCAAAACAGTATGGATTCTGGCGAACGTTGGCTAGTCCATAACACCGTTCAAAAACCATATCGACGTTGGGATAATCGCAAGCATTGCTTCACCTTTAGTTACGATAATTTACAACGATTAATCGAAATGAAGGTACTTGGAGGCGATGGAAAAACACCTCTTGAAAACGCATACGAAAAAATCGTCTACGGAGAAAATCAAGAAAATGATAAACACTACAATCTGAGAGGACAAGTTTACCAGCAATACGACACAGCTGGATTAGTTACCAATAATCAATATGACGATGTAGGTAAAATACTAAAAATGACCCGACAGTTTGCCAAAAACTACAAAGAGGTCGTCAACTGGTCAGGCAACGAACTAAATGAAAAACTGGAAACTGAATGCTTCGTTACCACTTACGAATACGATGCACTTGATCGTGTTATTAGTCATATAACACCTGATGGAAGCAATACACAACCAGCTTATAATGAGTCAAATTTATTAGATAGTATTAAAGTACTCAAAACCATAACTCAAACAGATACTACAGATCAAGTAGAAAACA
Source organism: Saprospiraceae bacterium (assembly GCA_020630735.1). Classification (GTDB taxonomy): domain Bacteria; phylum Bacteroidota; class Bacteroidia; order Chitinophagales; family Saprospiraceae; genus JAHDIP01. Next base: position 30,148 of record JAHDIP010000049.1, read on the forward strand.
CTAAAGAAGAAACTCCATCTGATGAAGAATCTATTCTCGAAGAACAACTAGAGGATACCGATTCAACGCAAACAATTTCGAAAGCACTAGAACCAACAATAGAAGAAAAAATTATCGTTCGTTCCATTCAATACAATGAAAAAGAACAACGAACAAAAATACAATATGGAAATGGTGTGACAGTGTCACACAAATATGATGCAGAGACCTTTAGACTGGCAGAAATAAAATCTATCAATTCGGAAGGGAGCAATTTACAACACTTATTGTATACCTACGACCCAATTGGCAATATCACCTGCATCGAAGACAAGGCTATCCCAACAATATTTTTTAACAATCAAAAAATAGAAGGCAAAAGCGAATACACTTATGATGCCCTCTATCGACTAATTGAAGCACAAGGTCGAGAACATAGTGGACAAAATAATTTTGGTCAAAACGACAACTGGCAAGACCTTCCATTTTTGAAAAAATATATGGGTGGCGATGCCCTAGCTTGGCGCAACTACAAGCAACAATACCAATATGACGCAGTAGGCAACATCTTACAAATGCGCCATACAGCCAAAGATGCCAACTGGACAAGAGACTACCAATACGAACAACAAAACAATCGCCTCCAACAAACGCAAGTAGGCGAAAATAGTTATAGCTATCCACATCATGAGCAGCATGGCTTTATCACCTCGATGCCTCATTTGCAGCGTATGGATTGGAACTTTAGAGATGAACTTCAGGCTGTCGCCAAACAAAAAGTCACAGACGGCAGTATCCCCGAAACAACCTACTATGTTTATGATGCCAAAGGACAACGAATCCGAAAAATAAATGAACATGCTAGTAATTCAGCAGAAGAAAGCAATAAGAAAAACGAACGCCTCTACTTAGGCACTTTAGAAATATACCGTGAGCATAGCGGCAAAAACAAAGGCTTGGAGCGCAACAGTCTTCACGTCACCGAATACTTCGCCCCTTCTTCGCAAGCAGAAGAAGAACAAGAAGATCAGCAAAAACCTCCAACCGAAGAAGAGCAAAAAACAAATCCGACGCTAGGCACAGAGGATACCATAGCCCATATTGCTAAACGTACAGAGTCGAGCCTTTTGAGCAGTCTCTTCCACCCTAGCCT
>JAHDIP010000337.1 GCA_020630735.1 Saprospiraceae bacterium
GAAGACGGTTGCGTTACTGTACCTGTAGTTTGATTAATCGTAGATTCTACTGTTGAACTTGTATTTTCAACAACAGCATTCGGATCGTACTTACTAGGCACTTCAACAGGTTTAGATGGAGTAGGATTTGAAATACTAGAAGCGGTCTCCTTTATTGCTGAAGTTGTTGATGTGATAACTTCCTTTCCATTCGTAATAATATTTGGACTTTCGATTTCATTATTCGAAGGGGTATTAACAGAACTAACGGTACCTGCTTCTAGATATAATGCTTTGCCATAGGCTGCAGTATGTATTTCAGCATCATCTGTATTGAACTCATACGAAAGTGGTGCATAACCGTCTTTAGTGGCTTCTACTCTATAGTTTTTATTAGGTAGTAATGCGAACTTATAATCGCCTTCAGGTGAAATTTTGGATTGCAATAATCGGACTTTTCCTAGAGACTGCACCTCATATAAAGTGACTTCTACATCAGATATTTTTTTCAAGTTTGCCTTGTCAAATACACTATTGCTTAGTAATGATTTTCTTTTTCCACTGGTAGTGAAGGCAAAAATATCTTCATGTTTTGTTGCTATTTTTTCAAGACCGAATAAGCGGTTAGAAACAAAATAACCATCAGCATTAGTGCCCGTATTGGTGTAGTAATAATCGTCGGCACTAGAATTGATTGGTAAGCCTAAATTTTCTACTGTTTCCCAACGAGATTGACTTCCATTTGATTGGTAAATATCAAAACCACCAAGCCCGACTCTACCATTAGAACCAAAATAGAGTACCATAGAATTAATGTCGTAAAAAGGGGTCACCTCATCGCCAGCAGTATTAATTTTTGAACCTACATTTTTTGGTAAGGTAAAATCAATATTATCGGTTCTAAGATCACGAGCCATATACCAAATATCCATTCCACCATGACCACCTTTACGGTTAGAAGAAAAATAAATGACTTCTTTGTTTTCAACATGTGTTACGAAAGGTTGGGTGCTTGTCGTACCAATTTCATTAACATAATCTTTAAGCTTTTCGGGTGCCCCCCATTGTGTGCCATCATAGCGAGTGACAAATAATTGACATCGAGCATTGATGCCTGCCCAAGAAGGATCGTCTTCACATTGTGTAAAATAAAAACGTTTGCTATCTGGAGAAAAAGCGCCATTGCAATAATGAGTGGCATTTATAGCTGGAAAGTTTTTTGGTAATTGTGCTTTAGACCAAACACCACCTATTCGTTGCGAACGATAAATTTTAGTCTCACCAGTCATATTCGAAGCGAAATATAAAATATCGTCGGAAAAAGGCATTGGGCAATACTCCGAAACGGGAGTATTGACATTATCGTTGAGGTGTTCGATTTCGATAGGCGAAGCAACTGTTTCTTGTGTATCCATTAATTCAGTTGCCAAATCACATCCTTTCATTTCACTTTGAACAATGGTGACAATATTTTCTCTATCGGTTCCTTTATAAGCACTAATGAAATTGGTAAAAGCTTGTTTGGCAATTTTGTACTGACCGTCTTGTTTTAAGGCACGAGCATACTTTAAGCCTACTAGATTGAATTCTTTATTATCGTCTTTGATATAGGCATATGCATCAGCAGCTTTTCGGTATTCTTTTACTTTGGCGTAAGATTCTGCCGCCTTAAAGATGAGGTCTTTATTTTTTGTTTTCTGTTTCCACGCCGATTGGTAATTTTCTGCAGCAGCAGCATAATCACCTTCTTTGTAGAGTTGGTCAGCAAGTTTAGATAACTTCTTCCAACTTAAAGTCTGTGCACTCAAGCTTGTACTCGCAAGTGCAAAAATGCATAAAATGATAAGGTGTCTCATGGTCAAATATTTTGTATGTTGGGACGAATAATAAAACAAGTATAAAAATTAGATTTTATCACTTGTTTGTTGTCATCAATATATCATCGATGACTTTTGAAAAATATTGATGTTCTAATTGTAGTACTTTCTTGGCTATTTCCTTAGGCGTGTCTTCAGAGCTGATAGAGCATGTTGCTTGAAAAATAATTGCTCCCTCGTCATACTTTTCATTTACGAAGTGAATGGTTATGCCTGTTTCTTTCTCTTTTGCTTCGTATACCGCTTTGTGTACGTTCATGCCGTACATTCCTTTTCCGCCATATTTAGGTAGTAGTGCAGGGTGAATATTGACAATTGCCTGATTATATGCATTGACTAGATAGGTTGGTATCAACCACAAAAAACCTGCTAACGCAATAAAATCAATGGCAAAGGTATTTAATTCTGATAAAATTTGAGTACTATCATAAAAATAATCTCGATTTATAATGAATGTATCAATCCCATTGTCTTTTGCCATTTCCAACACGGGGGCATTAGCATTATTCGAAATAATGAGATTTACTTTTACGTGTTCATTATCTCTAAAATAGTCAACAATTTTTCTAGCATTACTTCCAGTACCAGATGCGAATATAGCGATGTGTTTCACTGCGTCTTTTTTTTGATACGCAAAAGTAAGCTTTTATGTTATACTTGACGATTTTTTGTAATGGGTAAATTATTAATTATTTAGAATTGATTATTAATTGTAGGTAGTGTCACTTACATGAAAAGGTTATGTTTCTAGTTCAAAAAAAACATAAATCGGTTTTTTAGTATTAAATCAACAGGAAAAATATGACTTTAAACTATAAGTATACGCTTTTTTCTTTTCTTCCTTATCCATTTTATAAGCAACGTCAGTTAATCAATAATCAATCAAAAGTAAGCGCACCCAATTTAAATTTCCGATTCAATTCTCCGTAAATCAACATTTCATTTCGACCACTTTGTTTACAAACTTTAGGGCGGGTGATAATTCTTTCATCTCTATTACTTGCGATAGGGTAGCTCTTTACCGTTCCATCTTTGTACACTTCTGATAAAGCAATGACGGAATTTCGACCATTAAAACTACGTATACGGTTATTAGGATCATCATCAAAATTTCGACCATTATCGTTGTATACAAAGTAGAGTTTATCTTTTCCTATGGCCATTGCATAAGAAGAAAAATATCCCTGATCATTTGATGTCAATTGCCGTTTTGGAATACGACTAGCCCATTGGATTTCTCCATTAGGTTTGATGTTTACGACGATGATATCGTTGTAGTAGTAAAAAATATCGAAAGTAGTATTGCCATAACGATTGAAATTATTGTATCGTTGTTCGATGAAAAATTGCTCAGCAACTAAAATTGCTCCGCCATCACTTCTCAAAATAAGTTTGTCGAGATCATATTGGAAAAGTTCAGGCGCTCGATTACTCTCTCTTTCTTCCGCTCGTCGAAGGCGTTCTTTTTTACGATCGTTATAATCTTCTGTTATAAAATCGAAGTCAAATTCTTTTAGGTTTTTATCATAGACTTCCTTTGTTTCGGTATCAATTTTGAAAAAATAAGTTCCTTTTATACTATAGGTCCCTTTGTTAGAATAAAAACCAGAGCAAACCAAGTCACCATCATTATCAATTTCGAAAGTAAGGTCGGTAATAAACTTATCGTCTAGACTGATTCGATATTCTCGTTTTTTGTCGCCGTCTTTTGTATAAGCTAAAACAGTATAACTATATGTTGGTTTTCCCCTTCTTCGAGTTCTATTTTTGTCTTGATAAATCACCCCCATCATATAGACATCTCCCGTATTGCTCACTTTGTATTCTTCTACCGCAAAACGATCGTTGTCATAAGGAAGGGTTACATTCTTAGACCATAAACTTTCAAAGGTATTGTCAAAGACCTGAAGAGCAAACTGTTCAGCATCTCTGTTTTTTAGAGGAAGTGCGTTATACACCAAAACCTTAGAACTATCTCTAGAAATATGAAAATCGTAAGAGCCTTCTCTTGCTTTATTACGGGTATCAATTTCCGCAATTTTTTTTATGTCTTTGGCTGGTTGTAAACGTTTACTTATTTTTTGAGTAAATAGATAGTTTTTCTTTTTTGCATCATTATTAAAAGTTGTCAATAAATAAAGTTGACCGTCTAACATAATGACATCTTCAAAGTCTCGATCCTTTTTATTGTAACGTAGGTCTATTTTTTCTCCACGAACAAATTCCATATTAGAGTCATAATGCTCAATATTGATTTTGTTTGTTCGTCCAACTAAACCTGTAGTTCTTCGAAGAATGTAATGACCAGAAGCATCACTAGCAATTACCTTAGAAAGGTAGGTGTTTGCTGGTGTTTTTAAAGACTCACTCCATTTTATACGTGCTCCGATAGCATCTTGGCTAGTAGCAGAAAAGTTGAGCGTTAATATGCAAATTGCAAAGAGAAAAAAGTGCTTTAACATAATTATTTATTTTGACCAAAAGGGAAACGTTTGAGCAATGCCGAAAATTGCCTGTGCGAAGATAAGTGAAAAAACAAAAAGTGTAATTAGCAAGCTTACTAATTACACTTTTTGGCATCCAATAACCGAATACTGGTAGGTATAGAACCGTTATTTACAGCGTATTTTAAATACCAATCTGATTATAGGTGTTAGCATTCGAAGGATCTAGCTTTCGCATAATCTGTTTGACCCTATTTTTTTGTTGACCGCTACCACCTTTAAATATTTCGATGAGTTCTGATGATTTTGAATTATTAAACATCTGAATAATCATAGATGCAGGATAGTCTTTATTTACTTTACTAATTACTTCTAAGGCTTCCATCATTTTTTCTTTTCCAGCAGTAGGGTTTTCACTCATAACATCTAAGCTAAGGCGATGATAGTCATACATTGCTTGACGAAAAGGACGAACTCTAGGGTTAAGTGCATTTTCGATCATCCAATATCTATTACGATTACCGTCACGTGGTCTCCAACCTAAAGGTGGATTATCACTTGGTATATTTGTCATGATATCTTGTGCTGCTTGAAAATAGATTTCTCCTCCAAATGGAGAAAAAGAATCATAATCCATTCCTAGAATGTAGTAAATATAAAAGGCCAAGGTAGAAGTTAGATTATTGGTATAAACATTTCTACTAAAATCAATTGGCTGAAATTGTTCATATGAGAAGGTGAAGTCTTTATCAACGTGGTTGAGTAAAGCCGTTTCATAATTACTACCATAGACTGGGCGAGAAGCTTGAATGGCCAAATCAGCTTTAAATGACGTAGCCGAAAGCTCTTCTCGAATGGTTAGTTGTATCTTACAATTAATACGCTCTTCTAGTTCGAAGGTCTCATCTGTCCATTTCTGATTATTGAAAAAATCTTTTAGGTTAGCCTCCAAACTGGTAAAAACTTTTGGATCAGCCGTTTGGATTTTTGGTGTATTAACGGACACTGTTACATTCATTTCCTGAGCAATGATCGACTTGCTGAAAACGAATAGAGCGAGTAGTAATATTATTTTTTTCATCTGTCTTTATTTATTTTCCTTGATAGTCAGATGGAACCTGCCTGCGGAAGGCAGGCTT
>JAHDIP010000338.1 GCA_020630735.1 Saprospiraceae bacterium
TTGTCCTTGTTTACTTGCTTTTATTATAAAGGCATTTAGTAACGGTCAAATAATATTTTCTGATTTTTGACCAGTATTTTAGAGTTGATACTTCGTCGAAAATACACATGACAACTTAAGCTATCACAGTAAGCTCTTTGTAACTTGTATAAGCTAGGCAAACTCCTAGTCCAAACTCAAAAATACTATAGCCCAAGCACAGAACATATTTTCACCCATTACTTAGTTTTTAAAATTTGGGCTGTAAGTTCAGCTTCTGAAACAATTTTATCACCGACATAAGCTGTACCTTGCATTTGTACAATACCTCGTCGAATAGGAGCTAGCAATTCCATTTTGAAAATTACAGTATCTCCAGGCACCACCTTATTCTTAAACTTTGCTCCGTCTATTTTTATAAAATAAGTACTCCAATTTTGAGGATCAGGCACCGTTGACAAGGCTAAAATACCACCAGTTTGTGCCATTGCTTCTATCTGAAGTACACCAGGCATAACGGGATTTTCTGGAAAATGTCCTTGAAAAAAATGCTCATTAAACGTTACACTCTTCACTCCGACTACATGAGTCTCTGACAATTCTATTATTTTATCTACAAGTAAAAAAGGAAAACGATGTGGAAGTAGTTTTGTAATTCCTACGGTATCGTATAATGGTTCAACATTGGGATCGTATTTGGGCTTTCCTCTTAATTTACGTTGCTTCTGATAATGTGTTTTCAGTATTTTTGCAAACTCAATATTAGCCGTATGACCTGGTTTAGTAGCAACGATTCGTCCTTTTATAGGTTTGCCTATCAGGGCTAAATCTCCAATGATATCCAACAATTTATGTCTTGCTGGTTCATTTTCAAAACGTAAATCTACTGTATTTAGTATTCCTTCTTTTTCTACTTTAATAGAAGGCTTACCCAAGCGCTTTGCTAATTCATCCAATTCTACTTGACTCATTACTCGATCCACAATTACAATTGCATTATCTAAATCACCACCCTTTATCAAGTTTTGATTAAGCAATTGCTCTAACTCATGCAAAAAAACAAATGTACGACAAGGAGCAATATCTTCTTTATAAGAAGAAATATCGTCTAACGAAGCATATTGATGACCGAGAACTGTCGAATTAAAATCGATCATTGTTGTAACCTGAAATTTGTCTGCAGGTAGTGCTAACAATTCAGTACCAGTTACTTCATCTCTGTACGAAATAGGTTCTACAACTTCAAAGTATTCACGATCTGCTGTTTGTTCTTCTAAGCCTACTTGTTCTAATGCTTCGATAAAAGCTTTAGCGCTCCCATCCATAATAGGAGACTCTGGACCATCAATTTCGATTAGTACATTATCAATAGATAATCCAATCAATGCTGATAGCGTATGTTCAATTGTAGAGACTTGAGCTTCGCCACTTTTAATTGTTGTACCTCTATTCGTAGAAATCACCTTATTAACATCAGCGTTTATAACAGGTGAAGACTCTAAGTCTATACGTTGAAATTTGAATCCATGATTGACAGGAGCAGGATTAAAAGTCATCGTAACTGACCTTCCAGTATGTAGTCCAATTCCTTTTACTGAAACTGGTTTTTTTATAGTATGTTGTTTCATAAGTACTCGAAATCAATCTTAAGTCTCGCTAAATAATGGTTAAATAATTTTACCCATTACTAAATTTGCGTACAAAGATACATTTTTTAGTAGAAGAATAAGACGATCAATTTAAAAATTACTCATTTACAGAATATTATGATCAAAAGCGAGAATATAGAGTAGTAGATATTTATAATATTGTGTTATTGGGGTGGTTTCTTTTCTTCTAATTCTTTTAATTGTTTCTCTAAAGCGTTGATCTTTTGGGCAAGGGCTGGAAATTGCCGAAATAAAGCATAAGATCGTAAATAATCCCGATAAGGCATGGCTGGAGTGCCAAAAATAGCTGTATTAGGAGTTTTTAAACTTCGATTTATTCCGCTCTGAGCTTGTACTTTTGTTCCATCAGCAATGGTAATATGCCCTACAAAACCTACTTGTCCTCCAATCATACATTGTTTCCCAATCTTGGTGCTTCCTGCAATACCTGATTGGGCAGCAATAACGGTATTGGTTCCGATCTCCACATTATGTGCGACCTGAATTAGGTTGTCCAATTTTACACCTGCTCTTATGATCGTTGATCCCATTGTTGCTCGATCAATTGTTGTATTGGCTCCAACCTCTACTTGTTGTTCGAGTACAACATTACCTATTTGGGCTATCTTTTTATAACTACCATCTTCTTGTGGAGCGAATCCAAAACCATCACTTCCTATCACTGCATTTGCATGTACAATACAATGATCACCGATTTCACATTCATGATAAACTTTCACTCCAGCATATAGGATACAATTTTTCCCGATTTTTACATTTTTACCAACATAAACCTGTGGATAAATAATCGTTCCTTCTCCAATACTTGCTCCTTCTTCAATAACGGTATATGTCCCGATAGAAACATCGGTATCAAGATTAGCTGATGGATGTATCGAAGCTGTAGCATCAATCCCTGTTTGCTTCTTTACTTGTTGTCCAAACTGATTTAGTAATAAAGCAATAGAAGCATACACATCATCCACTCTAATTAAGGTAGAAGTTATCGCTTGCTTTGGTTTAAAATCTTTACTAACTAGTAAGATCGAAGCAGTAGTCGAATAGGCATATTGTTCATACTTCGGGTTGGCTAAAAAAGAAATCGTTCCTGCTCCTCCTTCCTCTATTTTACTTGGTTTACTCACCAGTACATCAGGATTTCCTTCGACTATTCCATTTAATAATTGGCTAATTTCACTTGCTTTTACTTGCATACCACAAAGGTAAGGAATCAAAATTAAAATCTAAATTAAAATCAAATCCACTTCTGTCCGAACTTGAGACTTGATTCTTAATTCGTAGCCATAATATCTTATCAACTTGTACCTTTTATTTAAACCTCATTCCCTATCTTTGTGCAAATGGAAAATGATAAAATAATTCGAATAGGAACACGAGGTAGTAAGCTTGCACTATGGCAAGCAGATTTTTTACAAGCACAGCTCGAATCAATTGGAGTTAGTGCTACACAAACAATTATTAAAACCAAAGGAGATAAAATTCAACACCTTAGTTTTGATAAAATAGAAGGTAAAGGTTTTTTTACTAAAGAGATTGAAGATGCACTTTTGCGTGGAGATATCGACCTTGCCGTCCACTCTATGAAAGACTTACCCACAACCTCTCCCGAAGGTTTGGTTATTACAGCCGTTTCGTATAGAGCCGATCCTGCTGATTGGTTGGTCATTAGAAAAGAGGAAGTGGATGAAACACAAGTTTTAAAACTTAAACAACAGGCAATTGTAGGTACTTCATCTGCTCGACGCAAAGCACAATTGCTTGACTTTAGAAAGGATGTGGAAATTAAAGATATCAGAGGAAATGTGCCTACTCGTTTGCAAAAATTAAGAGATGGTCAATTTGATGGCATCTTATTGGCAGCAGCAGGTTTGACTCGTTTGGAACTCGATCTTTCAGAATTTGTTGTTATCAAACTAAACCCTAAAGAATTTGTGCCTGCTCCAGCTCAAGGTGTATTAGCTTTTCAAACAGCAAAAGCGGATAAAACAACTCGACGTATTTTGAAAAAAATTCATCATTCAGACGTAGCTACTTCTACCAATATTGAGCGACGTATTTTGCAATTATTAGATGGTGGTTGCCATATGCCATTAGGCGCTTATTGTGAGTGTGATGAAAGTGGCAATTTCCATGTATGGGCTGCTAAGGCTGAAACATCGAATAGTCCTGTAGCGAAAGTGCGATTATCTTCTAGTACTTCTTTTAACCTAGCAGAACAAGTAATAGAATTATTGGAACAGAAAACAAAAGAATTATCTTAACCAACTCTAAATATCATGTATCTTTTTTTCGATGTAGAAACTAATGGCTTACCTAGAAAATGGAAAAGCTCACATACGGATACTTTTAATTGGCCTCGTGTTGTCCAAATAGCTTGGATGATTTATGATAAAGACCAACAATTAAAAGAAGAACATAGTTATATTATTAAACCTGAAGGTTTTGAGATTTCTTATGAGTCTGAACGAATTCATGGCATAACGACTGAAAAAGCAATTGAAGAAGGAGCAGAGCTTAAAGAGGTTTTGAAAAAATTTGCAGAAGCAATTAAAGATGCCACTTATATCGTTGCACATAATTTGAATTTTGACCAAAATGCAATTGGTGCAGAGTTTATTCGCAAAAGTGTGGATAATCGTTTGTTTGAATCGGAGTGCTATTGTACCATGCAAGAGAGCACTTACTTCTGCAAACTCCCAGGGAAAGATGGTCGATTTAAATGGCCTACTTTGATGGAACTACATGTCAAGCTTTTTGGCGAACGATTCGAACACGCACATGATGCGCTTGTAGATACACGTGCTTGTGCTAAATGTTTTTTTAAACTATTAGCCATCGAAGCTATAGACATCTTTTAAATACTTTAATAAAGTGACAAAAACGATTTTTATATCCAGACATTTGAACAATCGTTCTCTCCAAGGATTACTCACATCAAAAGGCTTTTCTGTTTTAGGTGAATCGCTTATTGACTTCTCTCGCATTCCTTTTCAAGAATTGCCATCTTGTGATTGGCTCTTCTTTTATAGTAAAAAAGGTGTTCGCTTTTTTTTAGAATCACTCATTGATGGAAAACATGATATACCTAAGCATGTAAAATGTGCGGCTATGGGTAACGGAACCGCCAAAGCCCTCAAGGCTTATGGTATCGAGCTTGACTTTGTGGGTAATGGTGAACCCAATCAAACCGCAAAGGATTTTCTAGCATTAGTTAAAAATAAAACCGTTGTTTTTGCTAGAGCTAAAAGATCAAAACAGTCTATTCAATTGCGCATCGAGCAAGAAGGTGTCCGCTGTCTCGATCTCATTGTTTATGACAATAAAATTCGTGACGATTTTGATTTTGAAAACACCTTTAACATCCTCGTCTTTACTAGTCCATTAAACGTACATGCTTTTTTCAGCAAGTACAAGTTAAAACCTAATCAGCAATTAATCGCTATTGGAGATACCACTGCAAAAGCACTAAACGATCTTGGCTATTCAGACATTAAAATCGCAAGCACTCCATCTGAAGAAGCTTTGGTTGAGGTGTTACTTAAAAAAGATAGTTCATAGTTTTATTTAGGAATGGGTGAATAATAAGTTCCCGATTTGGGGATAGAAATTTTGTTGCTAATCGAGGCATTTTTTGAAAGGATAGCCTAGCTATCGTTGAAAAAATAACGAAGAGTAGTAGCAAAAGAGCATAAACGAAATCAGGAAGTTATTGTTTAACCATTACTTAATCATTCAAAACGATATGCCTACTAACAATTCTGAGGTTCTTATTATTGGT
>JAHDIP010000339.1 GCA_020630735.1 Saprospiraceae bacterium
CGCATAATTTGTTTATTTAGGTTTAAGTAATGCAGTTATACCTTAATACCCATTTAAAATAAATGTTATCAGTAGGTTCAATAAAAAAGCATTGCTATTACTGACAATGCTTCTGTGAAACTCATGTTTTTTTGGGGTTTTACGCACTCTAACAGTTATGTGAAATCATAAAACTCTATTGTGTATTTTACTTTATTTCATAATAAGTACATTGTAAACTAATTAAAGTACATTTTTGGTGGTCTAGTTTTGAATACATTTTTCGTTATTTTTTTTGACAATCCAAGGAGGATTCTCGCAAAAAATGCCTCAACTTTATCCAAAATAGCCTCGACCAAAAAGGAACTAATTTAATTTACAATGTACTAAGTAATATTAGTTTTAAATATCAACCTCCTAAATCTCCTGCAATTTCGTGTTGGCAACAACTGAACGTTATATCTACATATATACTGGTATTGGATTCGTGTATACTTCCATCAGGATTAATGTCTCCACAACTACATGAAACATAAGGTGTTGAAAAATTGAAGGTAATTTCAGCATTCGAACCACAAGGGTTGTTACAACTACTAATAAGTTCATGTGCTTGTTGGATTAATGCGTCTTGCATTTCGGGAGTAAATGTCTCTGGAAGTGGTGGAGCGCATGTGGAGCATCCACCAGATCCACAATAAGATTGAATAGGTGAGAAAAAATTATAGCATGTTTCTTCTATAAAAACTTGTTCTTGCGTACATAGCTGCGGACTTTTGCCACAGTTGGCAATTTTTTTTAATTCTCTTTCGAGTTCAAAGTAGCCAACATCCTGTCTAGGACATTTAATGCCAGGCCAATCTTTTTTAGCTGAGAAATCATCTTCTATTTGAATTTCATTTTCAAATTGATCATTTACTAAAAAGTAATCGTGGTTGCTTTCACAACTAGATATAAAAAATACTAACAAAACGTAAATCAAATTTTTCATATTGTGTTTTTTTTGATTAAAAAATATTACATCCTTTTAGGTTTAAGTAATGCAGTTATACCTTAATACCCATTTTTTAGAATTGTTATCACTAGAAGAAAAAAAGCATTGCCTTTGCAGACAATGCTTCAGAAAAATTCATAAGAATTCCGTTCTAATAATTGGGTTTAGTGTATTGATTTTATAAATTTTTGATTTTTTAGCGTACCATCTTTTTGGACGACTTGTAAAATGTAAATGCCTTCGGTTAAGTCTGCTACATTGATTTGCATCGTCGAATTAGTGATGGCAATTTGTCGATTCGTTTTACCATCAATTGAGCGAATAAACATGGCTTGTATTTCTTCGCTGTTTAGTTCGACGAATAAATGTTCGCTAACAGGATTAGGATATACTTTTAGGCTAGATGAAAAATTATTTTCTTGTATTTCTCGATTAGCAAAAGTGCTACTTGTAATGAAGGTGTAACTCGATGACCAGTTTGTCCAACCACCTTCGCACTTCGTTTTAAGTTTATATTTGTACAGCGTAGAAGAATTTAAGCCAGTAATATCGTAGGAGGTAGAATTGATAATAGTTTCGATCCAAGAACCACCAGTAGCGGTTTTGTGTTTGATCTTATACTTGATATCATCAGGGTACGGAATCCAGTACGGACTAGCAGAGGTTGGAGTAATGTTAAGCACACCTGTATTTGTTGGGAAATCACAATTAGCATCTGTCGTTGTAAAAAATACGGGACTCGACCAAACAGCATTTTCTGTTCCACAAAGTGTTTTGACTTGTACTTCATATGTCGTGACAAAATCTAAATTATTGATAAAGCGGAATGGCTCTGTATTAGCAGTTAGTAGCTCTGTCCAAGCGTTACCCGTTTTTCGGTAACGTATACGATAACGTACAGCCGCTGGTTCTACATCCCAATTAATTTTAACTACCCTTCCGCTAATAACAGTAGGTACTATATTTTGAGTCATCGGGCAAGTCTCGTTTACAGTTACGGGGAAACATTCTGCGAATCGAGAACTATAATCAAACCAATCTTCATCAGGGTTGGGTGACGTATTCTCATGAGTAGCAATAGCAGTTACATTACCAGTAGTGATTGGTATTTGAAAATCAGCAGCATTTAATGTCCATAGACCATTAGTAGCTGTTGTAGTGCCAAGGAAGGTTTGTCCTTGTGGACGACCAATCGCACAGTCGGTACAGGTTTGCGTTTCTAGATAGACATCAATTATTTGCGAGTCATTAGAAGGATGAGTACCAGACACGCCTGTTTCGTCTGCGCTTATAATAACAGGTGAAGCTTGTTCAATACCATTTGTATGATAAGAATTAGAATTATCATATAAGCCTATTCCTAAATAAGTATTACAATAAATACTTGTTTGGTAGGTCTCGATTTCTCCCCCGTCATTTGCGTAAATCCCATAGCCACCATTGTTATGAATGCTACAATTGATAAAACGTACATGAGAAAAATTATTTACCCATACACCATCAGCACCATTATAAGCAATGATGTTATCTTCCTCAAAAGTTCCATAAGCACCAGCATGTAACCCTACACCACGGCGACCATTACCCATAGGGATAGTCCCTGTAATATCAGTTCCTATTTTATTATTTCTTAAGGTAGCTCTGGAAGAAGAATAAATTTGAATACCGTCTTCTGTATTGTTTGATATGACATTGTTTTCTATGATTACATCGCTACAAGTGTTCATATAGAGACCACCAGTATTTGGCATTGCAATAGTTCCTGTTGCATCAGTTCCAATACGGTTATTGATAACTTTTAATCCTCTTGTTCCGACAGACCAAATAGCAGTACTTCCTTCCGAAAAAACATTTCCTATAATTTCTACATCATTAGCCCTTTGGTAAAAGCCACCAGAATAACCATTAACGCTAAGACCTCCTTTGATATGTAAACCTTGCAATTTGCAATTATTTCCAAATATCTGAATGAAGGATTGAAGAACAATATCGCCCAATTCAAAATTCGATTGACTTGTTCCGTCAATAAAAGTGTAATGATCTTCAAGAGTTGGTGTATCATCGCTATTAAAAATATAGGGTCCTTCGCCATAAGTATTGATATCCAAATTAAATATAATGGTATCAGGACCAGGGTTATTATTGGCACAATTAATAGCTTCTAAAAAAGAACCCGGCCCATCTAGATTGGTATTGCTTACCATGCAAACCGTTTCAGCACAGGAGCCTGCAGTTGTTGCACAAAAGGCGTCAAAATCTCCTCCACCAGATAAATTAGAATTGTTTGAAAAGTTTGTTATACTGTTACAAAAAACATCAAACTCTAAAGGGAAACAACCACTCAAAAAATTGTTAGCTACATTTAGAATGCTAAGATTCAAAGTAGCTAAAGAAGCAGGTATCTGTCCTGATAGCTGATTGCCTTGCAGTCGTAAAGTGGTCAAACTTATTGCTCCACTAAGTTCTTCAGGGATACTTCCACTTAATTGATTGTTAGTAAGTGACAAATAGCTAAGGCTTAATAGGTTACCTAGTTCAGCAGGTACTGTTCCAACCAAATTATTATTGTCTAAGTTTATATGTGTTACACAGCCATCCACTAAAGTTACACCTGTCCAAGTATCCATTGATTGAGACAAGCCCCAAGTGTTTGTCCAATTAGCACCATTGGTAGTATTGTATAATTCCAAAAGACTTAAAGAGTCTCTATACCGACAAGGTTGAGGAGAACAAGAGCCTGTTCCGTCTTCACAAAATGCATTAAAGCTAGGAAGATTTGGATTGCCAGAAATTTGTATGTAAGGAGCAGAACACCAACTAACCAATTCGTCAGGGAAACAACCGCTTAAGTCGTTTGAAGAAAAGTCAACAAATGTTACATTGACTAAATTTCCTAATTCTTTTGGAATGCTTCCTGAAAGGTCACAACTTCTGAAGTTTAGTCCAGTTAAATTAACTAATTGCCCAAGTTCAGGAGGAATGCTACCAGTTAGCAAGAAATTGGTGGAAAAGTCTAGGTAGCTTAAATTTTCCAAATTACCCAATGAAGTAGGAATCGTTCCATTCAAGTTTTTATAATTCAAATTGATTTGCGTCACACAACCAGCATCACCTAAGGTGATACCATTCCATGTATCCATAGGTTGAGATAAGTCCCATGTCGTTGTCCAATTAGCACCATCAGTACTATCATACAAATCTACGAGTACTAACGAGTCTGCTACACGATCACACATGAATAGTGAAGTTGTAGAATTTTTGAAATGGGTATTATGTCCAACCATTTCAGTACTTATTGTCGTAAGTAATAGAACTATTAGAGCTTGGAGTATAAGAGTAGGTTTAAAATATATCATGTTGTGTATTGTGTTTTGATAATTGGAATCTTGATCACTTGAGTAAAAATAATAAATAGATTTTTATTAGAAATTCCTTTTTAGTCTTTATACCCAAAAGTTAGTAGATGTAATCACTTTTATGAATATTTTTTTTAAATCTATTATTTGTTTAAATTTGTGAGCATGCCCTTTTACTTTTAAAAAATAAATATGAGAACTATTTCGCTAGTTGCTTTCTGCTACTTTTTTGTATTTACACTTTTTGCTCAACAAGCTACAGAACCACTTGAACGTTCTTGGCATAAGAAATTTGGAGGGAGAGGTGTAGATATTATTCTTGATGTTATCGAAACAATGGAGGGCAATATTGCTGCCATCGGAAAAAGTAAAACAAGATCTAATGGTGGTTTTGACTATTACTTACTCATTACAGACATCAATAAAAATACTACAATAGAAAAATGTATTGGTCGTCGAAACGATGATGGTGCACATGCTATTATACAAACCTACGATGGTGGTTACTTGGTTGTTGGATATACCGAATCGTTTGGTAAAGGTTCTAGAGGAAAACGAGATGGATGGATATTAAAGCTGGATGAAAAAGGACAAACACTCTGGGATCAAATTTATGGTACGAATCAGATAGATGAGTTTACGGATGTTGTTCAAGCTGCTGATGGAGGCTTTTTTGTAAGTGGTACAAGTGATGATAGCGCTTGGCTTATGCGACTAGATGCGAAAGGAGAAAAAATATGGGAAAAGAAACAACAATATGACTTTCGACCAACATTTAGTAATTCATTAACTCAACTATCTAATGGTGATTTGGTATTGGCAGGCAAAAGTATAATTGATGAACAAGAAGAAATGTATATCTTATGCATGCGTTCTGATGGACTGGTGCGTTGGGAAAAAAGCTTCGATGCTGAACAGGCTGCAGTGGCTAAAGAGATCATTTCCTCTTTGAGAGATGAGTTGCTTATT
The DNA here is from genome assembly GCA_020630735.1 of Saprospiraceae bacterium. Classification (GTDB taxonomy): domain Bacteria; phylum Bacteroidota; class Bacteroidia; order Chitinophagales; family Saprospiraceae; genus JAHDIP01. Next base: position 5,296 of record JAHDIP010000339.1, read on the forward strand.
ACAGGAGTTGCTAATGTTCAAAGAGGCGATTTGTTTTTTATGAAATTGTCTAGCACTGGGGCTATAATAAGTGAACAACAATTCGGTGGCACTGGTGCTGATGGGGGAGAAG
>JAHDIP010000340.1:0-3476 GCA_020630735.1 Saprospiraceae bacterium
GTTCTAAAGCCTCCTTTTTGTTTTGGTATTTTGAAGCGATTGTAATGATCTACTGAGCTAGTCCTTCTGTGATACGAAAGCCATGTTATTTGCTTAACACTTAATTTCATTGCTTCCGCTAGTTCTTCTGCGTTGTTGATAATTGGCAAGCCTAATTCTTCTAGTCGCTTGGTGTTGGTATCTGTATAATTCAATCCAGCAGATACGCCTTCGCCTAAATATGGTGGTGTTGTTTGGCGGCGTTTTACTTCTGTTGCTTTTTTCTTTTTTAGAGCTTCAGCCTTGAGTTCTTTTTTGACGGCTCGTTCTTTTCGCACTCGTTCGATCCGTAGCTTACGCACTTTTTTTAGTACAGTCTCGATATCAGCGAGCTTACCTAATTCGCTGTCGATCTTGCCACGCTTTCGATATAATGTATTGAGTTCTTTTAGGTTTATTTTTAGTTCTTCCTTCTCTGCATCTGTTACGGTGACAAAGCCTAGACGCATCATGTCTTCCATTACGGCGAAGCTTCTGCCGCCTTGTCTGATGAGGTCTTTAAATTCTTGTACGGATAATGAGTTGGACATAGTCTGTCTATTTTTTTGATTTTTGTTTTGTATTACTTTTCTTTTTCCGGTGGCTTGTATAATCGTTTTCGGCAAATAGTATTGTTATCAGAATACGTTTGGCATTTTGTCTCCGACGGCCTTCTTTTCCATCGATGAAAAGAAGGCAAAAATCTAGGATAAATAAACTCCTTCCAGTCAAACAGCATTTATCCGAGCCTCCCACTACTTAATACGTACTCTCTCATTGTAACCTTGAGTATATCAAACTATATTCAGCATTTTCTAAACACTAAATGTTCAAAGCGGACTGCTGATAAAAATATCCTTTAAACCTTCAACATCTTCTTAACTAAAGGGATCAATTCCTTTTCGATGTCGTGTTGAAATTTACTGAGGCTAACTTTTTCGCCATTAGCGAATTGAATATCTACCTTAAATAGTTTGGAGTTGTCTACATTCAATTCAGTTTGAATATTGTCTTGTGTTTGTTCGATGATGAATTTGTCGATAGCTGTTCCTAATGAATTGAAAGCTTTTGTTTTGATTGTTTTTTCGCCCATCAAAAAGGACTCATTAGCAGGATATTGTTTCGAGGACCAAACTTTTGATGCTAAGATCTTTTCGATAGCGGTTGTTTCAAATTGGGTATCCCATGTAAATTCGTAACCTGCGTTTTTGGTGCGAATTAGTGTAGCATTTGTCCGTTGGTTGTTTACTGAAAGAGTAGCATCTTGTGTTTCTATTTTTTCAACACCAAAATAAGCCAGCGTACATTTCGTCGCTCGTAGTGCAAAATATTTTTGGTACTGCTTTCGTACATTTAAATCCAATCGCTTATCTACAGCTTCTACAAAACCTTCTGCTTTCTTTTTGGCTATTTTATCTTTGGTATCTCGTATCGCCATCCGATTGCTTGGGAAAGTATTTTTTTGGACAAAACCATCTGTACCCACTTTTCCTAATGCAAAGGTTTGGTCTTTTTTACTGGTATCTATTTCCCAAAAATTATCGTCTTTTTCCAAATAGGTTTTTACGCTTTCATCTGTATCTGGTCCTAATTTGTAAACTCTAAATTGACCGTTTTGTTGAACAGCCCATTTTTCTGAGACAGCTAACTGAGCCATATGATTCGATACTTCTTTTTGGAAAGCAACGAAATTATTTTGACGTAATTGGTTCTTTACATCAAGCGTCGTCGTTTGCCCTTTTACGAGCATGAGTGCTTCCGCTGTTGTTTTTACATCTCCTTGTTGTAGTGGTTTCTGATTTGACATAGCTTGCTTTTTTAATTAGTCACTTCAACTAAATAACGGATCGTACATTGTTGTTGCTTATAGATGATGTATTCGTTATTGATCAAATCCGCACCACCTTTAGCAAATAGTGAATCGTATTGAGCACCTCTCGCTTTTAGTTTTTTCTCGTTTAATTCATAGCACCACGATTGGTGTTTTTGGATATTTAATTGCTCTCCAACGTGTACATCATATAAAGCCAAGTAGCCTTTATTCGCTGTACCATTTGCCCAGTAAGAACCTCTTAAAGAAGTGTAGTTTAATGACTTCTGGAATTTGTCGGCAAAGTATAAACCATAGCCAAACATCTTACCTGTAATCACCGCATTGGCAGGACGAAGTACTAAACCTGTTTCCATAATAGACATCCAGTTTTCGTTTCGGCTACCATGCCAGAATAATTCCAGTTTATCGTTTTTAACTGTTTTGATAAACTTGTCAAATTCAGCTTGTGAACGGATATTGGTCACCTTATAAGCTTGCTTAAATTTATCCGATTTATCTTGCATGAGTTCTTTAATACTCTTAATCGTTTTCTTGTCTTTTACGCTTTCCACCTCTAAGCCCATTGCTTGTAGCAAATTGATTTTTTCCTTTTTCTCTGTCGCTGTTTTTTGTTTTTCATTCATCTCTACCTGACCACGCATGACATCAAGTGTTGCCTGTTCTTCTGCAAGCATTTGTTTAATAGCAGTTACCTCTTGTCTCGTTTTTGGTAATTCAATTAGATGATCATTTACCTTAGACATTTTACGAGGGATGACTTGAAATAAGTCTAACAATATTTTATTATAGGCACTGACATCCATTTTCATCTTGGTTTTTTTCACCAAAGAATCTAATAGTTTTTGCGCTTGATCTACTTGTTTTTTAGTTACTTGATCGGCTGTTACATTATAGTTATTGCTGATTGATTTTTTAGCGAAAGCCATCAATTCTTTAATTAAGGCCTCGACCAATTCGTCACTGATATCTTCAAACTCTATGGTATCCTCTGCTGTCTCAGCAAAAAGGTGCGTTTGATCTTTATAGCCTTTGCGTACTTTTTCATTATACTTTTTATTCCACTGGCTTACGGGGTATGTACCTTTACTACCTTTGCCGCCAACACGACCATAAACGACAGAAAAAGTTCCATCATTATTTTCTTTCATTTCGTAGTATTTATTATTGTTGTTTGCCGTTACCATTATTAATTTTGCAGTACGCAAACCAGTTGCTGGAGGATTAGTCTTTGAACTCATTACAGGTGCTGTTTTAATAGTTGTAGAATGACTTGCCGTTGTTGCGGCACTTTGATTATTAATTTGGTTTCTTAAATGATTAGTCGCTTGTGTTGCCTGCGATGTTGTTGCGGGTTTTGATGCTCCGAATATTTTCTTTAGCCAATTTAGCATATAAGTAGTGTTGAACAAACAAATTAACCAATACGACTTTATCTATTTTTTCGATATTAAATACTATGCATAATTCCATTTTTATTGGATTAAAACGTATCATACCCTTTTTTACATCGGTAATAATACCAATTCTTCTTACATTTTTCTTGGTATTCGCCTCTAGCCGGCTGGGCTTTTCATTTTTTCATCACCAAAAAACGAAACAAAAAACGCTAGAAAAGATAAACTCC